>DASVUU010000194.1:0-8049 GCA_036386935.1 Cytophagaceae bacterium
CCACATTAAAACCTACACAGTTATCGAATCTCAAGGCATATCTCTTTGAAAAAATTCTCCAATGCATAAGGCAGTACAATGCCGAAAAAATACCCGATATAAAAATACGTGAGCAAATAGACTTCGCCCAGTTGCTATTCGAAAGACGGCTCTATGCTCTGGGAAAAAATAGCTTGAGAAAGGCCAAGAAAATGGCAGCGGCTTATAACAATCTTGAGCTACAACTGGAAATAATAAAGCTTGAGAAAAGTGTGTTGATGCATATTCTGGACGACGCTCCGATCGAAGCGGATAAGATTATACAGGAAGTGCAACACATCAACAAACAAATAAATAACATAAATATCTATTCGAACCTTTCAGTTAAGCTAAATTCATATTATACCAAGATTGGATACATAAGAAATGAATCTGAATACCTAAAGGTAAAAGAGTTCTACTTCTCCACCTTGCCTTCTATCAACCAGAGCGAGCTGTCCTCAATTGAAAAAACCTACCTATATAGATTATTTGTAGGATATTACTTCTTCATTCAGGATTTTGACAACGGATACTTATATTCCCAAAAACTGGTGGATCTCTTCGAAAGTGAGAAAAACCTAATGTTATCTGGAACAGAGGCATACATTTCAAGCCTGAATAATCTACTGATCGCCCAATATAGATTGTTCAAATTTGAAGACTTTATAAAAACAAATACCAAACTTCAGTCAGTAAAAGACATAGGCACGCTCAACATAAATGAAAACATCCGCATTCGACTGTTGAAATATTTCTACATGCATGAAATAAACAGGTACTTTATGACCGGTGAATTCAACTTAGGGGTGGAAAAAATAATGAAAGAGCAATTTGAACAAATTCAGACTCTTACCAATATGTTGGATGCACACTCGGAGCTTGTAATGAATTATAAAATTGCATGTTTATACTTTGGCGCGGCAAGCTTTAATAACTCCTTGAAATGGCTTAATAAAATAATCAATACCACAAATGTAGACATCCGAGAAGATCTCCATTGTTTTGCCAGGATTATCAATCTCATTTGCCATTATGAGCTTGGCAACTTTGACGTGATCAAATATTACATCATTTCAACCTACCGTTTCCTCCTGAAGAAAGAAGATCTTCATTCTTTTCAAAAGTATATTCTGTCTTTTATAAAAAACCTTAGAACAGAAATGAATGAGTCAGAACTAGTAGAACGGTTCAAAAAATTGAAGATGGAGCTTGTACCTCTGATAGACAGCCCCTATGAGAAAAGAGCCTTCATCTATTTTGATATTATCTCTTGGCTAGAAAGTAAAATCGAATCAAAACCTGTCGAGGAAATAATAAAGGATAAATTTAAGCAAAGAATGGGACCGGCAGTTTCTTCGCAAAATTAATAGACCAAGAATAGGACCAATAGATTTCCAAACTGAGGCTATTCAACGCTCAAGTATTCAACTTTTATTTATTTGACGAGAAACCTCGCGTTCTTTCCTCAACAATTTTATGAGAAGAAATAACAACGGACAAAAAATGGGGTTATCATATTGATGAGCCGCGTTACGATACTTATTCTACTGTTAATTTCAACACCCGCATTTTGTAAAAAACTCTTTGATCCAAATCCAGAACTGGAAAAAGACACTACAAAAAAAGTAAAGATAGAGCATGCCGAACCTGTAGTAAATGACCTAGTCACTGACTTAGGTTCTGAAAAGGGAGATTTCAATGTCAATCTTAGCGCTAATTTCGCAAGTGGTCGAACTACCTATACGAATATCGACCCACAACTTGAGATAGAATATGCTCCTTTGAGGCGATTCGCTGTAGAAGTGCAGATTCCTTATAATATATATTTTAAAAGTAATGAAATGATGCCCTCAAAGCATCCTGATTATATTCCCAACATCCAGTTTACAACACAATATACTTTCTACATCAATCCAAAACGAAAGATTTCAATGGCGGGAAGTTATAGATATCAACTTCAATTCCGTGATCCAGCTACTTCAGAAAAGAAAGGTATTGAAAACCTCTCACATTTTCCTTTCTTAATAGCTGCAAAAAATTGGAATGACAAATATCACCTCATGATCATGGCGGGCACACAAATAGTTCAGCCATTGGATACCAACCAACTTGCATACTCGAACCAGATCACCACGGCATTCCATAAGAAAATAGGAAATAATAACTATGTCGGTATAGAGGTAAACAAAGTTTTAGAGGAAGCGGAGTTTGGAATGGTGGCAAGGCCTCAGGCCATTTACGCTGTAAGCGAGAAACTAAACGTGGGCCTGGCCGTTAGTATTCCATTTTGGTATAGAGAGGTAAGATGGGGTGCTTTTTTGAGAATCACTCGTAGCCTTTAAATCAATCTCAAAAAAATTCACTGGCAAATAATGAAAGGCCGAAAAACTAAAGTCAATGTGGAATGTTTACCTTTATAAAATTAATCCTTTACATTGATGTGGCTTGAGTACTTTTTATGGTCTTTTCTGGTATTTACCATCATCTGTGTTATTTACTACGTCTCAAATAGAAAAAAAAGAAAGATCGCCTTCTATAACAAAACAGATCTTAATTGGATCGAGGTCACACCCAGGGAACAGCAAAAAAAGACTTATTCTGTATTCCTCATTGGCGACGCTGGAGCTCCCTCTCTGCTAAAACAAGAACCTACCTTAAAAATTCTGCAAAACCAATTGGAGCAAGTAGATGAGAACAGTGCGGTTTTCTTCCTTGGAGACAATATCTATCCTACGGGATTTCCACTGACCTCCGATCCCGAGCACGAAACAGCTGAAAAAAGACTGGTAGAGCAATTGAAGATCACTAAGAACTTCAAAGGGCGGGTGTGCATGATATCAGGGAACCATGATTGGAACAAAGGAAGAGCGGGCGGCTTCCAGGCCATGATGCGCCAGCAGGCCTATGTCGACGGATACTTTGGCAAAAAAGATGTCTACCTCCCTAGAAATGGATGCCCAGATCCTGTAGAAATACAAGCGACACCCTTTCTAACGTTTGTAGTGCTGAACACCCAATGGTGGGTACATACTTCCACAAAGCCTATCGGTAAATCAGGCGGCTGCTCGATTAATAATGAGCAAGAATTTTTTGTAGAACTCACGAAAATTTTAGAAAGAAACAAAGATAAAACCATTGTCGTTATTGGTCATCATCCGATGTATAGCAAGGCAATGCATGGCGGTAAGTTCGACATGAAGCAGCACCTCTTTCCATTGACAGAGGTCAACAAAAAAATGTATATTCCTCTGCCGATTGCTGGCTCTATCTATCCAATCTACCGCAAATATATCGGGTCACGGGAAGATATGGCACATCCTAGATATAGGAATCTAAGAAAAAGGCTCATTGCTATCTTTGAAAAATATGATGGACTCATTTATGCTGCCGGTCATGACCACAATTTACAATATATAAAGAAACACAATCAGCACTACATTGTAAGTGGGGCAGGTTGCAAGGTAACCTACGTTCAGAAAGGGAGTGGCGCATACTTCACTCATGCCCACAAGGGCTTCTTCAGGCTAGACTATTATGACAATGGTGATCTATGGTTAGAAGTCTGGGAACCTGATGAATTGGGAGAAGCTAGCCTAGTTTATAGAAAAGAACTGCACGACAATGATCTAATCGGAGACATGATCAAACAACAAACAGTAGCCCGACCTAAGGACGAATTACATACAAGCCCCTAGGGACAATTTTTACCTCAATCCTTTCATCTAGGTTTACAGGCTCACCATCAATATGAAAGGATTCATTTTCATGGTTTATAATTGTGGCAGTTTTACAACGGATCACTTTACTATACCGCGTTCTATGAATGCTATTTTTTAGCAGCTTATAGAGAATATAAGGCGCAACAAACCTTGAAAATGGCTTAAGCACGACTATTTCAAAGTAGCCATCATCGATATCACCAAGGGGATTTATCATGACACTCGTCCCAAATTGGTTAGAGTTTGTAACGATCATCATAAACGCCTTGCCTTCATATTTGAAGTTTGGTGTCTCAATAAAATAAGAAAAGGGCTTAAAAGAAAAGAACTCCAGTAATCCATGGTAGGCATAAGAAATCTTCCCACGCATAAAACTCTCAGAAAAGCGATGCACTATTCTTGCATTGAATCCAAAGTCGCTTAGATGAAAAGCATCTCTGTTGTTGATTTTGATAGTATCTATTGGATGCACTCGAAACAAGCGTATAAGTGCAAGTGCTTCATTTATATCCTCAGGAATATTTAAATCTCTCGCCAGTCCATTAGCAGAACCTTGCGGTATTATTCCCAAAGGAGTCTTGGTTCCCACTAGCATCACTCCAGCGAGATTCACCGTGCCATCCCCACCAATCGCAATCACTCCATCAGGTTTTATCTCAATGAAGTCCCGCCTTAGGCTTTCCTTGTCATCGTTTCCTGTAGTTTCAAAAAACCTGGCTTCGATATTATTAGCCTTGCAATAGTCCTCAATGACCTGTTTTATATCGATTTTCTTTTTACCCCCAGATATGGGGTTGTAAACGAACAATAGCAACAATGATCTTAAGGGGGTCCGCATAAAAATTATCTATCTGTAAATTTCACTATTGGGCTTTGTTATCCTCCGCAGGCTTCTCACGCTTAGAACCCTCGTACAATTCAAATTCGATAAGCCTACAGTCAATCTGACCGTTATAGAACTCAATACGGCGTTTACTTTTTAGCCCTACTTTCTTAGCCAGGTTCATATTACCTGTAAAGATGTAGCCCGTATATCCCTTACATTTTTGCTTGAAAAAATCTCCGATGCTTTTATACACTGCCTCCAGCTCACTCTCATCCCCTAGTCTTTCACCATATTCGGGGTTAAATATTACAACGCCTCCTCCCTCTGGTAATTCTGCATCTTGAAAGTCACAGGTTTCATATTCGACAATATGTTGCATTCCTGCAGTGGCAGTATTTCTCTTCGCCGCATCAATGGCGATCGGGTCATTATCACTTGCAATTATTCTTCCTTTTACATTACTTATAGCCTTGGCCCTTACCTCTTTTCGTATTGTTTCATACACCTCACTGTCAAAACCTGTGATGTGCATAAAACTGAAATTACTTCTCAATAGTCCGGGATAACGGCCGGTCGCTATCATTGCTGCTTCTATTGCCAAAGTGCCACTACCACACATGGGGTTTATAAAATTTTGATCTGGCGTCCACTTAGTCGATTTTATAATTGCTGCAGCTAACGTCTCTTGCAAAGGTGCACGGAATGGAATCTTCCTATATCCATGTTTCGCTATTGTTTCGCCAGATGTATCTATGTATATCGATGCTTCGTTATCGCGCCAATGCAAATTGATTACAGCCTTATGTTTATCAGGGCCAGAGTCCGGACGTCTTTTAAAAGCCTGCATCATCCTGTCTGCAATAGCATCTTTGCATTTTAAGCTGGCAAAACGAGTATCATTTATTGCCTCATTATCCACAAATGATATCACGCTAAAATATCCATCAGGGTCCAAATATTTTTCCCATTCTATTTCCATTATCTTCCTATAAAGCTCTTCCGGCGTCTTGGCATAGAATTTTTTGAGAAGAAATAGTACTCTGTGGGCTGTACGAAGGCTCAGATTCAAAGCAATACAGTCGCGCATAGTGCCCTGAGTTTCGGCTCCCATCATCAGTTCCTTCACTTGAAAGCCAGCTTCTTCGACCTCCTTGGCAAGAATTGCACCTATCCTCTTTGGGCAAGTGATAAGAATGGTAGAGCTGATGTCAAAAATATTTTCCACGTAATAAAATTTAATATTGCAAAACTACTCCTTTTTTAACCAAAATAGTGAGAATGAGTTTTGGAATACCTTAAAACCTTGAAATCAGTCGAGCTCCTTTTATATATCTGATTTTAGAGAGACCAACTTTTGGGTGTGTCCGCAAAAGCGGTCAGGCTATACGTTCCGAGGCCTCGTCCCGACGAAAAGTCGGGCACTGTGGGCTCTCCACTGCTATCCTTCACACAAAGATGATCATTAGCTAGCATGTATCTATTGGAAAGTTGTCGCACACCTCAACTAAATAATTCGGTAATGTAGTGCCTCCTCTACATTCCCTTGAACGGGAAAAGTAGAATCTGCTTATTAATCAAACCGACAAAATTATATCTCACGCTGCTTACAAGAAAATCATGGCACGAACCTAAGTACGGAATGAATGACCAACCTTTCTTGTCTTCCAATGGCAAACTTGCTAATAGAAACAGCTACCTCGCAACAATCCCTTAGCTCACTTACTAAAATAATATTCATCGTTGCCGATTCAAAAGCTGACTAGATGGAGCAAAAACCATTATTGTTATCCAGTAATTTAACTTGGATAGGATGAAGAGAATGAGAATAGTGTACGCGGTTCGATATGGAAAAACAGATTATTAACCGAAACGACAAAAATAAATTAATAAGAGTTGTTGTATATTAACCGTTATAGAAATTGGAACCATAGTCCATTATCAAGCATTATTTGATCCAAATAGAATAAGTAAAATAATGCTTACAGTCAAATAAATTGTCTACCATCGTAAACCCACATTCCTTTGCTATTGATCTAATTTCGTCTAAGGTATATTTCTTAGACACCTCTGTATGAATACACTCTCCCAATTCGAAACCAAAGCGCTTGTTCAATTTCTCAATTCTTACAATTTGCTTTCTTTTACTAACTATAAAGCTCTTCGCCTCGCCCGTTTTAGGATCGTAGGTTGGATAGTGATAAAAATTTCCTAGATCGAAATCACCGCCTAATTCATCATTTATTCTCTTGAGGAGGTTTATATTGAAGGCCGCTGTGACGCCCATTTTATCATTGTATGCGTTTAAGATAGTTAGAGGGTCTTTTTTCAAATCAAATCCAACTATGAGGATATCGCCCTCATTTAGCAATCCATATATTTTCCTGAAAAAAAATAGAGATTCTTCTAACGACATATTTCCAACATTAGAGCCTAGAAAAAAAACAACCTTTTTTCGCGAGGTGCTTTTCTGCTTTTCTAGTTCTATAAGGTAGTCACCACATAAAGGACTCAAAGATAAGTCCGGCAGTTGCTGCTTGAGGGAGGTAGTGAGCGTCTCCAACACATCAGAAGAAATATCTATTGGAGAATAAGTAAAATCAATTTTGTTCTTGTAAAAATGCTCTAGCAATATCTTAGTTTTGAGCCCATCTCCAGCACCAAACTCAAGCAGTTCAAATTTTGAGGTGGCAAATAGCTCTTGTAACTTATCCTTATACGTTAGGAAAATTTCATACTCAGATCGTGTCGGGTAGTACTCTTCCAACTGCATGATGGTCTGAAACAGCTCGCTACCACGCTTGTTATAAAAGTATTTTGAAGATAGGAACTTGGGATTAGACTGCAATCCCTCCTCCACGTCCTTCAAAAAATCTAGGTTCGTAACAAGAGTATTTTCTTGTATTGCTATCGTGCTATCCATCTTTTATTAGCTTTTCATATTTCATAAGCTTTTCGCTAATCTGATTCCAGTAAACTGCCACTGTTTGTCGGGATGGAAAAAATTTCGGTAAGAAATCCTCAGATGATCGGACGGGGTGGCACAGGATCCACCTTTCAATACCATTTGATTTATCATAAATTTACCATTGTATTCTCCCAGCGCTCCTTCTGCCTTCTGATAATAGGGATAGGGCAGATAGGCACTGTTCGTCCACTCCCAGGCATCGCCCAACATTTGGGTATTACTTCCTCTTCGTGGAGTAGGACAATATATACCGTTATCTTGAAAGTTTCCCATGCCATCAGTAAGCGGGCTATACATGTTGCAAGCCGCTTCCCATTCAAACTCTGTCAACAACCTTCGGCCTCGCCAACGGGCGTAGGCATCTGCCTCATAAAAAGAGATATGTGTCACAGGCGCATTCCATACAACTTCTTCAAAGCCCTTCAAAGTATAGTTATGCCACTTATCCTCTATTTTGTACCAATACAAGGGTGCCTTGAGTTTCTTTTCTTTCACATATTCCCAACCCTCTTGCAACC
>DASVUU010000195.1:0-4916 GCA_036386935.1 Cytophagaceae bacterium
TTACCGCATTCACGTTGTGCTGTTTCATTATCTTTATATCGGCAATCATTGCCTCTCTCGTCACATAGCGACCAGTAACAGCATCATGTTCGTGCCTATTGACCCCGCGGATGATGGTTCTCACCCCATTTACTGTCAATACTCCGGATTTCCATTCGATTTCTCTGAATCCAACTTTGGTAGATAATACTTCTATAGTATTTCCTTTAGCGTCGTTTAGGCTAATTACCAAAGTGTAAAGGTAAGGGTCTTCGCTATTCCATTTATGAGGAGCCGTTACGAGTAGTTCCACGGAAATTTTATCAGTCCCCTTATTCAGGAATTTCTGAGCTTGTATTGCCTTACCTGATATTTTCTGTCCTTGGTCGTAAAGATCAATGTTAGTAGTGTAGCCGCTTTTATCTTTTAGGTTGGTATTGCGGAAGTCGACGGCTACCTTGAGGACTGCATTTTTATATTCAGCATCAAGGTCTGTGACTACCGTGTAGTCGCTTATCGATAATGGAGACTTCGAATACAGGTAAACATTTCTGAATATTCCGCTTAGTCTCCAAAAATCCTGATCTTCCAAATAGCTTCCATCAGAATACCTATATACTTGAGTTGCTATAGTATTCTCTCCAGCCTTAAGATATTTTGTAATGTCAAATTCTGACGGTGAATAACTGTTCTCGCTGTATCCAACTTTCAAACCGTTGATATACAAATAATATGCAGACTCTACACCATCAAAATTAATAAAGACTTTACGTCCTGACCAGTTTGCAGGGATAGTAAAAGTGCGCCGGTATGATCCTACAGGATTATCATCGTGCGGTATCAAGGGAGGGTTGGCGGGCTTAAAGGGGTGTGGTATATTGGCGAAAATAGGGGTACCATGTCCTTGTAGCTCCATATTTCCTGGCACTTTTATATCAGTCCATTTGCTTACATCGTAGTCTAACTTGTAAAAATCTGAGGGAGCATCGGATGGCTTAGGAACCCAGTTAAATTTCCAGTTACCGTTCAAACTTTGGATAAAAGGTGTTGCAGCTTTATCACCTTTTAATGCGGAGGCAATGTCTGCATAAGGGACAACTTCGACGTGGTAGGTCTCTTTGTTAGCACTTAGCACAGCCTCTGTTTCCCAATCGTTTGTTTGGGCGTGACTCGTAAAAAAGATCGATAGGTGTAGTAATAAAAGTGATATTAGTACTTTATTTATCATGGAATTTAAGGTATACAACCTTCGGGCTGCTTATAATTAATTTTAAAAGGATTAGTCAAATACTAATATTTAGATCAATAATCCGTCGCAAAATAGAAATTTATATGGTAAAAAAGAAGAGAGATCGAACTGAGATTGCTTCTCAGCAACCACACTTCGATCTCCTCACTTGATCAATCTCATTGAGGTTATTTTTCGATAATAAAGGTTTTGGTTGAAAGGCTTCCTTCCTTAATTATTTTAAGAAGGTACATTCCATTTT
Organism: Cytophagaceae bacterium; assembly: GCA_036386935.1. Lineage (GTDB taxonomy): Bacteria > Bacteroidota > Bacteroidia > Cytophagales > Cytophagaceae > DASVUU01. The sequence continues at coordinate 1,470 of DASVUU010000195.1, forward strand.
CTAATTCTGCAAGATCAATGTTTTGTTGGGCACTTTCGTTTGCTTTTAATTCTTTTACCAGACTCCCATTTACATTGTATACAGATATTTCTGAATTGTTAGCATTCTCAATGGTAAGACTACCTTTTGAGTAGGTGGGATAAACGTGGATTAGACTAGCTACATCACTATTTTGTTTGGTAGAGGTAATGCTTTTTAAATGTTTTACTATGGCGTTATACCACTTTTGGGCCATAAACTGTCCCCCCAGGTCATTTGGATGAAATTGATACTTCTCTTGATCATACCCTATTTCTTGATCGACGAATATTACAGGAGACATTTCCGTTGATTTTTCTCTCACAATTCGCCGTACTCTTGGGTTTATAGGCTTCCAAAATGTAGTCAGTTTAGCAAGAAAGATAGTAATCTTGGGATTCTTTTCTCTAAGGACATCTATTATCTCTTTTATATTTGCCTCAGTCTTGTCTACATCCGCGTCAGCATCATTGGTGCCTATGTGTAACAAAGCTATGTCAGGATCATAATTTTTCAGCCGTTCAGATAACTTTGGAAGGGGTGCATTTGTCCAGGCAGGTACAGAACTGCCATTTAATAGTCCGTCAGAGGTAATTCCATAGTATGCATCATGGTCTCTATCAAAGGTTTTGCCTGTGTATCGGGAAGTGAAAGGCACAGTCGCAAAACCTTTTTCTTGTTCGCCCATAAAAAACTGGTGATAACCTACCATATCAACATCTATGCCCGCAGAATCTAGTTTTTCCCAAAGCCATGGCCGATAGGTTTTTTCAACGATCACTTTATCATCATTAATGGCGCCTTGGGTGATGGAGTTTCCCATACACACAATACGTACAGAGGTCTGAGAATAGGTAAAGAGAGCGTGCAAGAAAACGACGCTAAAGAATAGAGGTCTAATCATGTTTATAGAGTTTAAGACGAAATTATATTGCCTTGGTAAATTGATGTAATTCATTTGAATATTACAAAAGTACAAAGTAAAGCTCTGTTTATAAAAGGATATTTTCTATGCACAGAGGAATCTTAGGCAGGAAAGATGAGGGTTTTATGTTTAAGGAGATAACCAAAAATTTGATAACAGCAAGCATTAGAGACTTCTAAAACTCTTTGAAGATCTGTGTTACCGATAAAAAATAAAGCTTTTTGTGATTGGGGTAACCCTTTGGAAGACTAAGCAACTGACCTACGAAGTTAGATGATCCGGTCGAACGTTAGGTTACTTTTTCTGAAAGCTCGCTTTTATTACTCCTTTTGAAGTAAATATTGCTAAGCAATAAATTCCAGTGTCATAGTTTTGGAGGTTTACAGGAAAAGAATTGTGGCTAATATGCTCGACAGTCTGCCCCATGCCATTGTATATGACAAGTTTTTCAAAACCTTCTTGAACCAGCACAAACAACTCGTCTTTAGCTGGATTAGGGTAAATCTTCACATCGGCGAGATTATTGTATCTATCAGATAGTTTGGTTATCAGAAGGATAATGTTGTAGACTTTACCCTCAAATCTCAATTTGATATTGTCGGAATTTTCGAAGGCGTTCGGAATTTTGATTGTAGTTAAAAACCTTCCATCTGCAGCGAGAAATACCTCTCCAGTATCCTCTAGGCTTACCAGTAAAGTATCCTCCAACTGGCTGCTTCTAATGGCAATTGGTTTTGAAGGATAGCCTTTCCACTTGTTTTCTGCAATAATAAGTGTATCGCCGTTCCTAGTGAAATTTACGGAATCGGGCGCAAACCTGTCAGACATAGTAGGGTTTTTAAACTGATGAGTTATAACCGAGAGAGTATCTATTGTCTGAGCCTTTACTAAAATAGAAATAGATAGGACCAAAATAGCGAGGACAGCTTTTTTCATAATGTGAGGTGAAATGGTGGAACTTATTCAAAAATAGCCTTGAATTTATAATTCAAATTGATTTCTTGTATTGCAAATTTTTATAAAATTCCATCTATTCATTATTGATATATGTGGGGATTTTAGGGAGCCTTTTTTTACAATCCCTTAACTTTGGTTCCATACAAACCTAGGTCCTTTCCCGGTGCCTTTGGGACATCAGAAAAATAGTAAAGTTTAGATTCGTGCGGCTGAAGAGATATTTTGATATCTGACAACAACCCCCCATAACTGCTGCTGCCTGGCTCCCATCGGTAAAGATGTTTTTTCTCCTTATTGACCAGGTCTTTTAAAGGAAAGCTTTCTATTACGGCTGTATCTTTATCATTTGTAAAGAGGATCCCCCCACTAGCATTATCATGGTTTCGAACTAGTATTTTTATATTAGAAACCTTGTCCCATAAAGGGATCTTAGCAGAAGTATGATTTATACTAGGTTGAATGAATCGCCACATTTTCAGGTTTTCTGCGGACAAATTGTGGAACCTGTCAGAAGTGTTGATTACTCCACCTAACATTCCATCAAATAAAGCGAGGGTGGTACATTCAGTCTGTGTAAGTTCAGTTTTGAAAGAATTGAGATAAACAACATCCGGATCGGTTTGCCAAAGAACGTTGTTGGTATACTGGGAATGCATAGATTCCTCAATCATATTTCCATGGCTAGTTGAGGCCCATTTTCGGCCTACATCATTAGAATTTCTTATTGCATCTACATAGCCAACCGCAGGAGCGAAGGGCATAATACAACCTAGCCAGAAACTTTCCTGGCCAATTTCTTGCCTAATCATTTTAAGAACATCGTCGAAATATTGAGAGGAAGTCTTCCCGGGGGTATACCTTTTATATTTGACAGAATTTCTTAATCCCCAATCCATGAAATCGGTTTTATAATAAGTAAAACCTATGGAACGCAATTTTCTAAACACACTTTTCAAATATTCAAATGCTTCAGGATTGCTTGTATCTAAAATATAGGTATTTCCTTCTTCCTTGTTCTCCCACTCCACAACTAGGGAGCCGTCCAAATTATGAAGAATCCAATCTGGGTGCTTCTTAAAAAGCTCGGATCTTTCGTTCACCATAAAAGGACCGATCCATACCCCAGGCCTGTACCCTAGCTTTTGGATTTTCTTTACATTATTCTCAAATCCAGAGGGAAATTTTGTAGAATCAAAATGCAGCCAATCACCATAATGTGTAAAATAACCGTCATCAATTTGAATGGTCTGAACTGGTACGCTTGGTTTGATCCTGCTAAGTCCATTTAACACTTCGGTCAATAGAGCTTCATTGAATTTCTTCTCTGTTTCGTACCAGGAACACCAATGGTAGGCTGGGGCTTGCTTTAAATTGACCTTGTTAACAGTCGCCATGTCAGATGCAAGCTTAGTAAAGACATTGAAGGCATTCCTGCCGCCATAAAAATGTAATGCTGGTAGAATTATATTTGTATTATTAGTCGGAATGCTTTCTGTTGAAAAACCGACGTCGATAAGCTCATAGTTGTTTGCTTCCCACCTATCTAC
>DASVUU010000196.1:0-21466 GCA_036386935.1 Cytophagaceae bacterium
GTGAATTTTTGGACGATACCCTAAAATGTCTAAAGAAAGATGGGCTCTTAGTAATCGGAGTACCGAACAACGATTCCTATTACTTTAAGAAGGATCCTTATCATACGCTAAATTTGCCTCCTCACCATATGTTATTATGGAATCATAAAGCTTTAGCCTATTTAGAAGAAATTTTTGATTTGAAAATTGTAGACATTACTAACCAGCCAGTTGAAAAGGTTCACAAAGGCATGATGTATAACAACTTGCTCTCCGGCCATTTGGGGTCTTTTTTAGGCAAAGCTGTAGGCCTTCTTACCAGATTCTTCGTCAAACAACTTCCCTTATTTAGTAATCAAGGCATTACGGTAGTTGCAACTTACAGGAAAACATAGATGGGGATTGTTATTCGTCAAAGCTTTAAAAATTCAATAGTTACTTACATCGGGGTGATTATAGGAACAATCAATGTGCTCTTTTTATATAATAAATTTCTCTCAGCTGAGCAGTTAGGTTTATTTACAGCACTCACGAGTTTTCCCTTAGTCTTTGCCTCAGTTGCTCATTTAGGAACACCACATGTAGCTATTCGGTTCTTTTCTCAATTTCATGATGAAAATGAGAAAAATAATGGATTTTTAATGTATTTATTTGTCCTGCCACTCTTGGGTTTTGGTCTTTTTTTAGGCGTTTATGCCATTTGTTCTCATTGGTTTACAGCTATATATGTACACAATTCGCCCTTATTAGTTAATTATTATTGGGTCTTTCCTTTTCTTACGTTCTCCCTGGTATACCAAGTCATATTTGAAGCTTATAGCAGGGTTCATTTAAGGATCGTCGTCCCCGCGATAGTTAGAGAACTTTGCTTAAAATTGGCCAACTCAGCTTTAGCATTGTTGTATGCTGCCAATTTTTTGAACTTCAATCAGCTCCTAATAGGGGTCGTCCTAGTTAATTTTTTAGCCTTGATTGTTTTGATAGCTTATATTAAATTTTTAGGGAAATTATTTTTAAAAATCGATTTATCATTCATAAAGAAACCGGTATTTAAACAGATGATCCGATATGGGCTGTGGACGATGATCGGAGGGGCAACAGCGAGTGCCTTGCCGCATCTAGAAAAGCTAATGCTTCCCGCCTACGAGGGAGGTCTGGAAAAAACGGCAATTTTTAACATTGCATTAAGTATAGGAATGGTAATAGTTATACCTAGAAATGCTATAGCTGCTATAAGCGAACCTCTCTTAGCAGCTGCGTGGAAAAATAAAGAATTATCGCAAATAGGGTTAATCTATAAAAAGTCTGCTTTAAACCTCTTAATAATCGGATTATTACTTTTTCTAGGAGTCTGGTGTAATATAGATTCTATCTTTAATTTAATTCCCAACTCTTCCATTTATCAGAAAGGCAAATTTGTAGTTTTGTTTGTGGGCTTATATAGTGTATTTGATATGGGAACGGGATTAAATTCTGAAATTTTAAGAAACTCTCCTTATTATAAAATCGATTTGAGCTTTTATATAATACGCTTCATCATTCTCGTGCTGGCGAATCTAGTTCTCATTCCTCTTTATAGTTATAATGGAGCAGCTTTGGCCATGCTAATCTCCATCATCGCCTATAATTTAATCAAGTTTGTTTTTATTAAGCAAAAACTTGGATTTCAGCCATTTGATTCAACCTTTCTCAAGGTATGTGTATTAGCGCTAGTCACCTACTGTATTGCTACTTATTTGCCTACCAATAACAATAGTCTGACGGCAACCTTGTTCGCTGTATGTATAAAGTCTCTGTGTGTTTTGTTTATTTTCGGAGGAGGAGTTTATTATTTTAAATTCTCACCAGACTTTAATGATCAAATACAAAAGATTACTAGGCGATAATTATCAAAGGTTTGTTAATTTCTCTAATCAAGAATTATTGTCTTCCTTCCAGAAATAAAGATCTTTTCCTCAAGCACCAACTTTAATGACTTAGAAAGGACTAATTTTTCTATATCCCTTCCTGCATTTATCATTTCCTGAAGACTATGCGAATGCGCTACCGGTATGACGCTTTGAGCTATAATTGGACCTTCGTCTAAAACCTCAGTAACAAAATGTGCTGTCGCACCGATTATCTTCACTCCGGATTGAAAAGCTTGCCTGTAGGGGTTACCTCCCGCAAAGGCAGGTAGGAAGGAATGGTGTATGTTAATGATCCTATGTTCATAACGATCCACAAAGCTTGATGAAAGTACCCGCATGTATTTTGCCAGTACTAAAAAATCTGGATCTAGATTACCGAGCTCTTCGTGAATAAGATCCTCGTGTTCTTCGCGAGATTTACCTTCATGAGAAATAAATATAAATGGGATGTTGAATTTTCTTACTAGAGCTTCAAGACTGTCATAATTACTTATTACAGCTAAAATATTCGCAGACAAGTCTGCTTGTTCTACTCTCAGTAGGATGTCAGCTAAGCAATGGTATTCTTTCGTGGCAAAAATTACAATCCTTTTATTCTTGTCTTCTACGAAATTGACTTCAGCTTCTGTTGGTAAAACATTTAGTAGCTCATTGACAATATAAGTTTTGTTACATGATCCAAGAATACCTGACCTCATAAAGAACATTTGGCTTTCTTTTTCTACAAACTCATTATTAGAAACAATATTAAGGTCATTCTCAAAGATTACCTTTGTTATTTTATAAATAAGTCCTTTTTCGTCACGACATTTAATGCGAAGTATATTTGAATCCATATATCGAAGTGAGCTTTAGATTTAGCTAGGAATCTGGCAAGGTGTAATTTTGTGAAAAATGTAAAGGCTTAGGTCAATTGTTGTTTAAGATCCGCCATAGCTGCCAAAGTAAGCGGTTTGACGATATATTTGAAAACCCTTTTATTTTCAAACATTTTTTCAAGGTCCTCATGCTCATCAGAACTCGAAACAATAATAATCTTGCTTTTATTTTTAACCATTTCATCAAGCTTTTCAAACTCTTCCAAGAAAGCATAGCCGTTTTGAATTGGCATATTGATGTCCAGCATTATTATGTCTGGCACCATTTCAATATTGCTTTTTTCATCCTGAAGATAAAGAAGAGCATCGTGTACGGTGTCCTTAATTACAATGTTTTTCCCAAATCCGCTGTGTACAACAATTCTTTTAGTGACAAAATTATCTATCTCACTGTCGTCGATCAACAAAACTAACTCAAATAAACTATCTGACATAAAATGGATTAAACTACAATAATAAACCTTGATGCTTTTTGTTCGAAGGAATTATTACCTAAAGTTATAGTCGTAATATAAAAATAACATCTGGTTCTATAAAAAAAAATCCCCACTTACGTAGGGATTCGTTGTACTACCAACTTCAGCTTATTTAGCAGCAATACTTGAGCTATTCTTTATCATTGTGATAAACTCAGGCGATGGCTTAAATTTAGGGGCAAAGTGCTCATCAATTACCATTGCAGTGTTTTTAGAGATATTCCTAGCAATTTTTTTAGCTTTTTTCTTATTCAAGAAGGTGCCAAAACCACGGATGTAGATATTATTGCCCTCCGCCATTGAACCTTTTACTGTCGTAAAAAAGCTTTCAATGATTGAAGTTACCTCCATTTTATCCATCCCCGTCTGATCAGATATTTTATTTATTACTTCAGCTTTTGTCATTGCTTTATATTTAGATTAATTACCTCAAAGCTAATAATATAGATTTAAAAAAAAGTAAAGGATTTAATGAACCGTATAATAATGAGGATGATATGGGTAAAAAGAAATCTGAACCTATCATGTAATTCTTAATCCTTTTAATTTCATGTGATTATCTTTTCGACAGGCCATGATTTAACGATTTTAAAGCCTTAAATGATTTTTAAGCCATCTAGGAAATATAGCCTTATAATCATATTCTCTAAACTCATCCTGAATCCTTTGTGCATTGGTTTTAAATTGATTGTCACCAATGATGTTAGAAACTACACATGTAAAGTTTCTTCGGCTGACGCTTTCGTTATTTAAAAGCAATCCCGCCCCCGTCCTTTGAATGATTTTGGCAGAAATTTGTTGATCCAGGTTGCTTGGAATGCCCAACACTGGAGTGCCTTCATACAAGGATTGATAGGCCGTACTACTTCCCCCATTGCAAATTACCAAAGATGCGTTTTTGCAAGCCTTGTTACCTGGTATCAAAGGTGCAGCAATAATATTGCTGCCATATTGAATTGTGTCGTCTCCAGCAGAAGAGAACAATACCCTTACGGGCATCTTCGCGAGTCTTTCCAATATGATATGGTTTAGCTTTTTATTTCCGGATGATCCTGGTGTGTAGTATACCAGAGGTAGGTGATCAATATCCTTTTTCCATGTGAAATCGAAATTAAGGTCTGGCGACCAAACGACTGGGCCAAGGAAAATTTCTTTTGGGCCTAATACATTTAGTGGCGATAGAAGCGGGGTGTCTGGATATAAAGTAAAATCGGCTTTTGTAAGAACATCTTGAAGTGTACCAATTTTGGGCAAGTTAAATTTTTTACGCAGCCTATTTACGGGAAGTGCATAAAGATAGAAAAATAAAGGAACGGCATATTGGAAAAAAAACTGGGAAGTAGTGTGACCAAAAACACTACTTATTGGATGATTAGGAATTGGTAATCTGAAATCCAGTTTATTGAGGTTCCAGTATGAATTAATAATGATCGCATAAGAAATCTTTGCGTACGGGGCACTTATACTTACAGACCACCTGAAGTCAGATATTATCAAATCTGGTTTAATCTGGTCGTACAGGTGTAGCTCTTGTTCTACATAGCCTAATAATATCGTTTCCGAATATATCGGTGCCCCCTTATCTAATTTTTTTTGCATATAATCCGATGTAATACAGGTCAATTTCCAATGCGTGAATTCACAATCATTAAAAACGAAGGGGTAAGCATGGCTACTTGCAAAATGTATCTCATAAATTCCGCTTACAGACTTAGCTAGCTCGACTAACCTTACCACTTGAGAAAGAGTGATATCCTCGGATATAAACAATAGCTTATGTTTTTTCATTAATGTTAAAATTGTAAGCTTAAATAATTTGCAATTATCTTTACCTCATCAATAATATAGCAACGAGTAATATTAATTAACAAAGTCATGAATAGATTCAATAGTTGTTTATTAATAGACGACGATACCATTACCAATTTTTTAAGTAAAAAGCTGATTGAGAAATTCAATATTGCAAATGGAATCTATACAGTTCAGAATGGTGAAGAGGCGTTGAAATTCATAGTTAATTATGATCCTGACTTCAACAGCTGCCCCGAGCTTATTTTTCTAGATATTAATATGCCGGTTATGGACGGGTTCCAATTTTTGGATATTTATAAAGACCTCACCTTTTTAAACAAGGACAAAGTTGTCCTAATCATGCTTACCAATTCGAATAAACAAGAAGACATTGACAAATGTATGTCTTACTCCGTCAATCACGTACTGCACAAACCTCTCACTGAAGAAAAATTCTCTCAGTTGTTGGAGAACATCAACTTAGCTTCTAAGCATTAACAATTAAGTACACATAAATATCCGCGATTTTATTTTATTTATCGGAACAAGAGCTGTATTTTAGTATTTAATTAAGAATATATATTGTTTATTCTTTAAAACTATACCCATAATATTTATGAAAATTAAATTACTATTATTGGTTTTAATGATGAATTTGACCTTCACTATTAAAACTTTTGCCCAAATCGAAATTGTCATCGATAAAAAAATAAAATACCAGACAATAGAAGGTTTCGGTGGCTTTGGCGCACGTGAGGTTCCTTGGAATGATGGAGGCCCCCTATATACAGACCAATATATAGATAAAGTGATAAACGATCTCGGTCTGACTATTTCGAGGACACAAGTTCCTACTACTTTCGAAATGCAAAATGATAATAATGATCCTTTTGTTACAGATTTATCTAAATACAATGTTGATAAGAGCCCAGACGAGGTATTTGGTGCAGGGAATGGAGCTTGCAAGGGTGAACATCGTCCCTTAAACTCTCAAACACCATGGATGTCAGCCATGAACGACAAAGCGAAGGCGGCAGGAGAGCCGATTAAATTTATTGCTAGCATTTGGTCGCCACCTTATTGGATGAAATATGTAAGATGCTACTTTGGAGCGGACCCTATTTGGAACAAGTTGGTTGTTTCTGAAATAGCTTCGGCTGAAGAGGTGAAAGACAGGAAAGATGAATTTGCAGAATATTGCGTAGCGTTTATTAAAAAAGTAAAAGAGATGACCAAGTCGTCAGCTAATCCAAACGGAATAGATCTCTATGCTATAAGCTTACAAAACGAGCCGAAGTTTGCTCAGGCTGGTTTTTCCTCGGCAACTTACTCATACGCTGAACTGGCAAATATCATTAAACATGTTGGATTGCGGTTTGATAAAGAAGGGATAAAGACGAAGATATTCTGGCCTGAAGACATTGGCGACCTTGCGGATTTCAGACGATACATAAACGCTGTTGAATTAAATCCTGAAATCACACCCCATGCAGATTTCGCAGCGGTACACGCTTATAATGCGAATGGGACTATTGCGGGTAGTGCAAATATTGCATTGTGGGATGGCATGTATAGAAGTGCAACGCGTTATAGACCTATTCAATTTTGGCAGACGGAAACGTCAGGTTATTACAAGGTATCGGAATTAAAGGATGCTGAGGGCAAACTGATAAGAGAGCCAAAAATTTTGTGGGGTGGTGGTATGAATCTCGCAACCACTATGTATGTCGGCTTAAAGTATGGCAAGCTATCTGCATGGCTGTATTGGTCGATTGGTAATTCCAGTAATCTCAATGACGGATATCAATTTTTCTACAATGATCAGCCAAACGTAAATTACATCGCATCTAAACACTTTTACAGATACATACGCCCAGGGGCAGTACAGATTGATTCAAAAGTGTCAGACTTAGATGTTTTACCAGTAGCTTTTCAGCATGATGAGAAGGAGACGATGAGTATGGTGATTATTAATCAAGACTCTGTCAACAGCAAATCAATAAAACTTACCTTTCCTGCAGGTACACTTCCCCCAGCTTCTTTCAAACGATATGTTTCTCAATCTGCTAGCTTAATGGATCCGATGCCTACTGAGAAAAATGTAGATAAAGGTACGGTTAGTAGCACTGAAACAATTTCATTGCCCCCTAATAGCATTACTACATTGGTTGGCTTAGGATCAAAACCGGTGATTACGGAAACAGTGTCAGAACTAGGAAACACGGACGCCTGGTCCATATTTCCAAATCCTGCGGTAAATGAAATTAATGTTAATTTAAACAACGGCTTTTCAGGAACCTCGAACGTTGAAATCTTCGATGTCTTGAGTAGACCGGTACAATCAGTCAAATTACAATTTAATAATGGTTCAGGTACTGTTAATATAGAATCATTGAGCAAGGGCATTTACTTCATAAAAACTGGCAACAAAACAAAGCAATTTGTAGTGGCTGAATAAAAGGTTAACTGTTTGGCATTCAAAAAGACCTCATGTATGGGGTCTTTTTTTTTGCCAAATAAATATAATTCAGGACCAATGTGGTATATTAAATTTACTTTTCATCTTGCACACAAATACATATTAATTGAATACTGCATGAATCACAAAGCACACATGTTTACCGAAAAAATACTTGAAGATAAAGTCGTAGTTGTTACTGGGGGTGGAACAGGGCTAGGAAAATCGATGGCAGAATATTTCTTGGTGCTGGGTGCAACGGTAGTCATAGCTAGCAGGAAGCTGGAGGTTTTGGAAGCAGCTGCTGCGGAATTGAAAGAGCGGACAAATGGCAATATCATTCCTCTGGTTTGTGACATCAGAAATTATTTAGAGGTGGAGACATTGATCAACAATGTGGTGGAAAAATGCGGCCGAATTGATGTATTGATTAATAATGCTGCCGGAAATTTCATTAGCCCTACAGAAAGGCTTTCAAGTAAGGCTTTTGATATTATTGTTGACATCGTCTTGAAAGGAACCTATAATTGTACACTTGCAATAGGCAAATATTGGATAGAAAACCAATTACCGGGTAATGTTCTAAATATAGTAACTACCTACGCGTGGACAGGTTCGGGATATGTTGTCCCTTCTGCTATCTCCAAAGCAGGCGTTCTAACCCTCACAAGATCCCTCGCAGTGGAATGGGCCAAATATAACATAAGGATGAATGCTATTGCTCCTGGACCTTTCCCAACAGAAGGAGCATGGGAAAGACTCTTTCCTGCTGAAGTCGCTGCCCGTATTGACTTAAAAAAGCGTATTCCGCTAGGTAGATTTGGCGAGCACCAGGAACTTGCAAATCTCGCTGCCTATCTTATTTCTGATTTTTCCTCCTTTGTAAATGGTGAGGTGATAACCATCGATGGGGGAGAATGGCTTAAGGGAGCAGGAGAGTTCAATCATCTGGATGTCATTCCTGAACAATCATGGGATGAGATTGAAAAGTCAGTTCGAAAAAAGAAATAAGAAATTCAATATGAGGAGAGCAAACTTAAAGGAAACTTTTAAGCAACCTGATTTTAAAGATTTAGGCCTAGGTACCAAAGCCGACCAGTCAGGGAGAGCGATGAATAAAGATGGTTCCTTCAACGTGCGAAGGACAGGCTTATCCATCGGCAGCGCGTCTAACACTTACCACTGGCTGGTGTCCATTTCCTGGCTTCATTTTACATTATTGCTTTTTTTAGGATTTACATTGATTAATGTTTTTTTCGCGACATTATATATAGTTTTTGGAATCGAATATTTGTCGGGAGTACACGCGGTATCAGATCTTGAGAAATTCTTTGAAGCCTTCTTTTTTAGCACTCAAACCTTTACCACCGTTGGTTATGGACGAATTAGCCCGGTAGGTTTTACTACAAGCCTCGTAGCATCGCTTGAGTCACTGATTGGGTTACTCACTTTTGCAATTGGCACAGGCCTATTATATGGCCGATTTTCTAGACCTAATGCTAATATTTTATTTAGTGAGAACGCGCTTATTGCACCGTATCAAGGAATGTCCTCCTTTCAGCTTAGATTGGTCAACGCGAGAAATAATCAGTTAATTGAAGTTGAAGCATCAATCAACTTGTCCTTCAAATTGAAAAATGATGATGGAAGTGAAATAAGGAAATTCCATAACCTGAAATTAGAAAGGGATAAAATAAGCCTATTCCCAACTAACTGGACCCTAGTTCACCCCATTGATGAAACAAGTCCCTTGTTTGACTTCAACAAAGCTGATTTAGATGCGAGCCAGGCTGAATTTTTTGTAATCGTCAAAGCCTTTGATGATACTTTTTCCCAAACGGTATACTCCCGAACATCCTATAGTTTTGATGAGGTTGTTTACGGTGCGAAGTTCGTAAGCATGGTTACTAAAGATGATTTTGGAAGCACCATACTAGAGTTAGCCAAATTGAATAATCATGTTGAAATAGGGCTAATGGAATCACAAGCACCATTTTCAAGGGAAGTGACTATGAAGGCCTAGCATCTGTTTTGTTTTTAAAAAGCTTTTCATATTCCGGGCTTTCCGTATCCGTTAATTTATCCCAAAATGTGAAATATAAACCATAGTTAAATTTAAACTGACTGTGATGGAGGCTATGATGCGAGGCCCCGATTAGCCATCGTCCCAGCCAATGTTTGTTGAATTCTTTGGGATAGACTTCGATATCCAAATGATTAACCACACTCGAAAACGTCATTATCGTAAGGTAAATTATTAAGGCGTAATAATTAATAGGAATAAGAAATAACATCATCGGTAATATAATCGCCTCAATAAACCCTTCAATCGGGTGAAAAGAAAAGGCAGTCCAGGGAGAAGTGATCTTACTGTCATGATGAACTTTATGTATGTGTCGAAAAATTTTCGGATGATGCATCCATCGGTGAACCCAGTAGTAATAGGTTTCATGAATAATCATATATACCATTAGACTGCCCAAAAACCAGAGCCAACCGATAGGTTGTATCTCAATATAGATCCTGGTCCAACCGTTTTGCCAGGCCACAACTACAAGTGCACCAACTACAGCAAATATTAGGCTCGTAATTATTGACCAACTTATCTCTTTTCTCAGCTGGCTTGTATTATGATTTTTAGCGCTAATTTTTCGATTTTTCCATCTAGATGGATACAGATAGAAAACGATATGAAATAAACCAGCTATTAAAAAATATCTAAATACAACTACAATGAATAGAACAGCTGTTGCAAGTAGGAAGTAGAACGGTTCAGAAAAATCAATATCAGGCATGAAAACATGGTAATCATTAGCCTAACCAGTCGAGATAGACTTTTGTTCGCTATCTGTATTGCCAATCAACAGAATTGATATTCTCCAAAGCTGCTTTTAACAAGTAAATGCTATTTAGAATATCTTCTTTGTGGCACATCTCTATCACCTGATGAATATGTCTGGTAGGGATCGATATTGCGCCAGCTATAGATCCGTTTTTGCCATTTTTTTGCAGAGAAGCCGTATCTGTACCCCCGGCTGTAAGTATTTCATGTTGCCACTTGATATTTTTTTCCGAAGCAACTTTTCTTAAATATTCCACCATTCGGGTGTCACAAATTACAGAAGAGTCTAAGATTTTTATAGCGGTACCCTTGCCAAGTTCTGTTACCCTTTCCTGAGGTTTTGCATTAGGGACGTCATAAGCTATCGTCGTATCAAGGGCTATTCCAAAGTCAGGGTTGATTTGATGTGTTGCAACTATCGCACCTCTGAGGCCAACTTCTTCCTGAACGGTGAACACTCCGTAAACGTCATAAGGGTTATTTGTTAGCTGCTTCAATGTCTCTATCAATACGAAGACAGAAACTCTATTATCCAAAGATTTGCTGTTTACACATTGGCCCATTTCAACTAAAGATCTTTCCCTAGTAACCGGATCTCCTACGCTAATAAACTTTTCTACTTCTTCCTTTGGCATTCCAAAGTCTATAAAAAAATCTTCTGTTTTGGCGGGCTTCACTTTTTCCTCTGCTGACATCACGTGTATGGGTTTACTACCCATTACACCTATAATGTCTTGTTTGCCATGAGCGATGACCCTTTGAGATGTAAGAGTTTTAGGGTCAAAACCACCCAGCGTGTTAAACCAACAAAACCCGTTGTCGTCGATATAAGTAATAATAAAGCCTATCTCATCCATATGAGCGGCAATCATAACTTTTTTGTTTTCTGGATTATTGTTCCCCCTCTTTAAAGTGATTAGATTTCCGATGTTATCTACCCAAAATTCATCCACATGTGATGATATATGGCCGATGACAAATCTTCTTATTCGATGTTCGAAACCTGGCGCGCCTGGGATCTCACAAATTTGCTTTAAAAGCTCAACATCTATCATCATTAATCCGGTTAGCTTCTAAGACTTTATTCTACAACACTTAATTTTAGTGTATTTGTACCTGTATTTTTTGTAAATGGCATACCTGCAGTTGTTACATATACATCCCCACTCTTCAAATATCCTTCCTTTACAAGCATGTCTTTTATACCCTCAATGGTTTCATCAGTAGAAACAAAATTATCATAGTACAAGGCTTTTACTCCCCAGACAAGGCTAAGACGTGTTAAAAGAGCTCTGTTTGGAGTGATAATCAAAATATTTGATTTAGGTCTATGACTTGCAATTCTATAAGCAGTATAGCCTGATTGAGTGAGACCAATGATGGCTTTAGCATTTACATGATTGGCAAGGCTACAAGCTGTCGCGATTACGCTGTCACTGAAAGTAGAGTCATCCTCGTCAGCATTTTTATTGTAGATGTCGGCTTGCTTCTCCACAGACGAGCAGATTCTTGACATACTTTGGACTGTTAGTACAGGGTAGTCGCCGGACGCTGTCTCTGCACTTAGCATCACCGTGTCGGCCCCATCAATGATGGCGTTAGCTACGTCATTGGTCTCCGCCCTTGTAGGCCTAGGATTTGTAATCATGCTTTCCATCATTTGAGTGGCGATGATTACTGGTATCCC
Organism: Cytophagaceae bacterium; assembly: GCA_036386935.1. Classification (GTDB taxonomy): domain Bacteria; phylum Bacteroidota; class Bacteroidia; order Cytophagales; family Cytophagaceae; genus DASVUU01. The sequence goes on from DASVUU010000196.1 coordinate 12,022, forward strand.
TGCAAGATTACATTTCTTTACAATCATTTTTTGCAACATGGGCACTTCTTCCATCAAGATTTCTACGCCTAGATCTCCTCTGGCAACCATTACGGCATCAGACTCCGCAATGATGCTATCAATATTGTCTATCGCCTCTGGTTTTTCAATTTTTGAAACGACCTTAATGTCTTTACCAGCTGCCTTTATAATGTCCTTTAGTTCTACCAAGTCCTCAGCTCTTCTTACAAAGGAAAGTGCTATCCAATCTAGATCATTCTCTATTCCAAAAATTAAATCCTTGCGGTCTTTCTCCGTAAGAGAAGGCTCAGATACATTTGTATTAGGAAGGTTGATGCCCTTCTTAGACTTCAATAAACCACCATAAATAATTTCAGCTGTAACCTCTCCATTTTGTGTGGTAAGCACTTTTAGCTCGATTTTGCCATCGTCGATTAAAATTGCATCTCCTGTTTTTACATCCGAAGTTAAGGATTGGTAGGAAGTGCTAATCTTATGCTTAGTCCCTAAACAATGCTCCTTAGTGATAATGATTTTCTCCCCATTCACTAGTTCTACACCATTGTTTTCAACATCATTTGTTCTGATTTTTGGACCTTGCAAATCTTGGAGGATTGAGATGTTTGCGTTGTATTGTTGATTTAGATCCCTTATGTGTTTTATAACCTGTAGATGTTGCTCATGGGTGCCATGTGAGAAATTTAACCTAAAAATATTAGCTCCAGCCTGTACAAGTTCCCATAATTTTTCTTTCGTATTACAAGCAGGTCCAACAGTCGCAATTATCTTAGTTTTTTTATTAAAAGAATTCATATGTATTATGTAGGGTTTGAAGAAATTAATGGCTTTAATTAATGGTAAATTATTAGAAAATTAAGTTTTCTTTAGATTTAATACTGTCTATGTCGATTAGCTTGACATATTCTACGCTTGGAATATGTTTCAAAGTGTCTTGCAGTGCCGTCAGTGGAAACATTGATATTTCACCAGATAACTGAATTACATAATCATACTTTTTTAGCTCGGGAAGTAGATATGGTTTCGAAGTATTAGAATGTTCACAAGATTTATTTTTTAAAAGTCGAAATATACTAAATTCGGTTTGATAGATATAATTTGAAATAACAATACTTCCCTCTTTAATAAAGTCAAAATACAAATCCTCAGACTTGCACAACTTTATCTTTAGCTCTTTATTTAAAAACCATGCTAATTTGTATGCTTTAACTGAAGAAATTAAAGCTAAAACTTCAAAATCATAGTCGTACTCAACTATAAGTTTGGTGCTCTTCATCTATTTAGAAAGATTTTTTTGTTGAGGAGAGGGAAAAATAAGGGCGAGAAGGGTAACTTGAATGGTGTCATTATCTAAGCCTTTACAACCTTTAAACAATGAGTTACTTTATATGTATATAACTATACTCACGTAAAAATGTAGGTTTTTGCAAATATATGAGTAATTATGGTGTAAGAGAAAAATATTTGCCTTTTTGCCAGCACTTGAAAAAATTGTTTGACAAAAATAAATTTAATGTATTTCTTTGCACTCGTGTTTTACTAAAAATAAAAAAAAATGTCTGAAATAGCACAAAAAGTGAAAAGCATTATCATCGATAAACTGGGTGTTGAAGAGTCTGAAGTTACTACAGAAGCGAGCTTTACTAATGATTTAGGAGCAGATTCCTTAGACACAGTTGAATTGATCATGGAATTTGAAAAAGAATTCAACATATCAATTCCAGATGAGCAAGCTGAGAATATTTCTACGGTGGGTCAGGCAATTTCTTATCTTGAACAAAACGTAAAATAATTTTAAATTGATTCCTCTTTAATCATCTTTTGAAACCTGCATAGATTGAATTTACATTTACAGCTACAAACTATGCAGGTTTTATGCTTTTGAAAATTCACTTTAAGGCATTGAGGAAGCCTCCTGTGTTCTGATCCATCATTTGCGGTGGTCATTACATGAATTATTCTCCTAAGAAGCATTCCTTCGCATATAAATAAATGAAAACTTTTGCGAACTCTTCTGGAGTTTTAAAATAAGAATATCTGTATGGACTTAAAAAGAGTTGTAATAACCGGGTTAGGGGCACTTACACCTATTGGTAACGATGTCAAAACATATTGGGAATCTCTAGAGAAGGGCGTAAGCGGCGCAGCTCCAATTACAAAATTTAATCCGGAGAAGTTTAAGACAAAATTCGCTTGCGAAGTTAAGAACTTCAATGTAGAAAATTTTATGGAGAGGAAAGAAGCCCGAAAGATGGATCCTTTTACTCAATTCGCGGTGGTTTGTGCAGAAGAAGCTGTTAAAGACGCTGGCATTAATGTTGAAAAGTTAAATGCTGATAGGATAGGAGTTATTTGGGGTTCTGGAATCGGCGGGCTCAAAACCTTCCATGAAGAGGTTACAGGTTTCGCTTTAGGTGAAGGTACGCCACGTTTTAATCCCTTCTTTATACCAAAGATGATAGCAGACATTAGTTCTGGATATATATCTATTCGACATGGCTTTAGAGGTCCTAACTTTGTTACAGTTTCTGCTTGCGCTTCCTCAACCAATGCACTTGTAGACGCTTTCAATTACATACGACTTGGTAAAGCTGACATTATCGTCTCTGGAGGTTCCGAAGCAGCAGTGGTAGAATCCGGAATTGGTGGTTTTAACGCTTTGAAAGCTCTATCGGAAAGAAACAGCGATCCCTATACAGCTTCTCGTCCTTTTGATAAAGACAGGGATGGATTTGTTTTAGGAGAGGGTGCGGGTGCATTAATTCTAGAGGAGTATGAGCACGCAAAAGCTCGAGGAGCGAAAATCTATGCAGAAATGATTGGCGGCGGCATGTCTGCAGATGCATATCATTTGACTGCACCACACCCGGAAGGACTAGGTGCAAAGAATGTAATGATGAATGCGTTGAGCGATGCTTACATTACACCTGATCAAGTCGATTACATCAACGTACATGGAACATCAACGCCCTTAGGTGATATTAGTGAAATTACCGCTATACAAAGCGTTTTTGGAGAAAGTGCTTACAATTTGAATATAAGCTCTACAAAATCCATGACAGGGCATTTACTTGGTGCCGCTGGTGCTATAGAAGCAATTGCCTGTATCTTTGCGATTAACCATAAGATGGTTCCACCGACGATCAATCACTTTACAGATGATGAAAGATTTGATAAAAGATTAAACCTCACTTTTAATAAAGCACAATCAAGGGATATCAATATTGCATTGAGTAATACTTTTGGCTTCGGAGGTCATAATTGCTCAATTATATTAAAAAAATATACGGAATAGTGTTTTCGCTTTTTAGGAAACTTTCGTCACTCACTCTATTATCTCGAAATAAAAAATTTTATAAAAGTATAGTCAATATTACCGGTCTACAGCCCGGTAATATTGATTTATATAAATTAGCTATCTCACATACCTCCGTAGCTAAAGAATCGCCTGACGGTATAAGACACTCAAACGAAAGACTGGAATATTTAGGTGATGCAATGTTGGGCGCCATTGTAGCTGAATATCTGTTTAAAAAATTCCCCTACAAAGATGAAGGCTTTCTTACCGAGATCAGGTCAAGGCTTGTGAATAGGGAAGCATTAAACAAACTCGCCAAAAGGATTGGATTAAATAAAATAGTTGAATTCTCCGGTCCGAAAAATTCATTCATGTCTCACAATTCAATCTATGGAGATGCTCTTGAGGCATTGGTAGGCGCAGTTTATTTAGATTTAGGATTCGAATCTACCCGGAAGTTTGTGTTAAAATCATTGATTGAGCCCAACTTTGACCTTCAAGAAATTGTCAACAATAACTTAAACTTCAAAAGTATGCTCATCGAATGGGCTCAAAAGGAAAACAAGGTTATTAAATTTACTATTATCAATGAAATAGGAAGCGTCCATCAAAAAACCTTTACGGCACAGGTTAGTTTCGACGAGATCCCTTATAGCACAGGGACTGGATTTAGTAAAAAGAAATCGGAACAGGCGGCAGCGGAAAAAGCCTGCGAGTTATTGGGATTAAAGTAATTCTTGGAGTTGAATCAGGAGAAAGAAAATCCCTCTCCTAATTATTTTATTCTACAAGCTTATTTTTTAAAACTCTTTGCTAAATAGCTTACAGCAAGCTTATGCGACTCTTCAGTTGCTTTCTTATCAAAGTTTGGATTGCTTGGATTAGCGAAGGCATGGTCGGCATCAAACCAGTGTACGGTTAAATCTTTTCCCGCTTCTTCCATATTCTTTTGAAATGCACCAATCATTTCTTCATTGATCCATCCATCTTTTTTCGCAAATATTCCCAGGACATCCGTATTCAAAGTTTTCAACCTGTCAACATTCTGCTCTGGCATGCCATAGTACATCACACATCCTACAGCTCGCTTGCCAGCTATCAATGCTGTCTGCAGGGACCAGCCACCGCCAAAACACCAGCCTATGCTTGCTATTTTCGCAGAAGAACCTGCATGTCGGATGGCACCTTCAATAATTGCCTTTGCTCTAACGGCATCGACTTCCCCCATGTATTTACCAGCCTCTTCCTTTGTTGTAGCAATCTTCCCGTCATACAAATCGATTGCCAGTATATTAACGTCATTCAAATCACCAAATAACTTGTCCGACTCTTTTAAAATATAATCATTCAAGCCCCACCATTCATGAACAACGATTAAGAATTTGTTACTTTGGTTTTTTGACTTTATCTCATAGGCATGCCCTTCCTTACCGTTAGAAACCGGGAAAGTGATTTTTTTGCCAATCCCGACATGGGAATATGGTAGGGGAGCAGCATGGGCGTTTTGAAATTCCTTCACTTTTCCAAGTGATGCAAATTGGGCGTTAGATTTTAAATTACAACAACTAGTTTGGGCATTAAGATGGCCAGAAATTGCAATAAATAATAAACAAATGGTAATTAGTTGTTTCATCTCTTTTAGTTTATTTACAATACAACTAAAAGGTAAATTTGTTGACTTAGTTTAGGCCGTAACGAGCTCTAAAATGGTTATTTCCGGCGGCATTCCAACTCTTCCTGGAAATCCGATGTATCCAAAGCCTCTGTTGACATAAAGGTATTGATTGTTGTCTTGATAAAGACCCGCCCATTGTTTATAAACGTATTGCACGGGACTCCATTTGATTGAGCCTACTTCAACACCGAATTGGAAGCCATGAGTATGACCTGACAACATTAGGTCTATGTCAGGGTAGCTTGCCTTTACTTGTCCGTCCCAATGGCTTGGATCGTGCGAGAGCAATACTTTTACAGGCTGGTCTTCAATTCCTCTATAGGCCGGTGCTAATTTTCCATATTTTGGCCATCGCTTACCCAATCCCCAATTTTCAACACCCAAGATTGCGATGCTCTCACCGCCGGTTTTTAACAACCTGTTTTCATTTAATAGAATATCCCAACCCATCTGTTTATGAATTCTTATCAAATCCTGCAGGTTTTGTTTTTTAGCCGTCATGGATGGCCAGGAATAATAATCCCCATAGTCATGATTCCCAAGGATAGAATATACTCCCAAAGGGGCTTTCAACTTATTAAATACTTCAATATAGTCTTTCATTTCACCGGCTTCATTATTCACAAGGTCACCTGTGAAAAAGATTACATCGGGCTTTTGATCTAAGATCATTTTAACACCGCCAACAACCGCTTTTTTATTGAAAAAGCTTCCAGAGTGAATGTCGGAAATCTGGGCTATGCGCAAGCCATTGAAAGACTTTGGTAGGTTCTTCAGGACAATTTTCTGCTTTCTGATTCTATAATCGTGCGCCCCAGAAATGACTCCATAGGCTATTGTGACGGCAGGTATACTCCCAACGATCAAGGCCGACTTCATTAAAAACTCGGATCTAGAAACGCCAGAGCTTTCTTGCTGAGGAGCTTCGTTAGATTTCGTTAGGGATCTGACAGCCCATTTTATTAGTCTGCCTATATCATCTATCAACAAGAATATAACTACTACTAGCTTTGAAATTACGTTTGCGAACAACGTTGTAAGAAGAAAATTTCTGACGATGCTTCCCATCCTCTCTGGATTGACAAATAAAAAGAGTACGACCGCGAGGAGCGAAACCAAAGTCAAACACCAATAAAATATTGCGACCACCTTCTTTGAAGTATCCGAGGTATGTTGAAAAGCTACCCGAACAGCTTGGAATACATAGAAGTCTATAACGACAAATACGGCCGTTAGGAGGAGAATTAAGAGGATTCTATTTGGCATCGTTATAAAAAAAAAGAGAGGCAATAAGCCTCTCTAATATTTAGTGTTAATTTGTTATACAACTGCAATTTGGGTCTCTTGTTTTGCCGACCGTGGCTTTTTGTTCTTCATTTTGCCATATACTAAATAATACATACATGGGACCAATATCAAGGTTAGGAAAGTAGCAAAAGTCAATCCGAAGATCATTGTCCAGGATAATGGACCCCAAAATGCAACGCTATCTCCACCAAAGAAAATGTGTGGATTGAGCTCAGTAAATAGAGTGACAAAATCGATGTTAAGACCCACGGCCAAAGGTACCAAGCCAAGTATTGTTGCCGTTGCTGTTAACAGTACGGGAGTCATTCTAGTCTTTCCAGCAAAGATAATGGCAGCCCTCGTTTCCATTCCCTGGGCCTCGAGAATTTCTGTAAACTCTACCAATAATATTCCATTTCTAACCACTATCCCAGCCAAAGCGATTATACCGATACCAGTCATAATTATCGAGATACTCATGCCGAATATTACAAATCCTAGGAGCACTCCGATTATACTAAATAAAATCTCGCTTATTATAATAAGTGGCTTTCCTAAAGAATTGAATTGGGTTACCAAAATTAAGAATATAAGTCCCAAAGATACCATCAAGGCGGCGCTTAGGAATGATCCTGTTTCTTTTTGATCTTCCTGTTCTCCTGTCATTTTAATTACAACTCCTTCTGGGGCGTTGTAGCTTTGAAGCGAGTTGGTAATACTTTGAACAATTTCATTTCCGTTAAACCCATTTAGAACGTTAGATGAAATGGTGATAATCCTTTTTTGATTTTTTCTCTTTATTCCTCCATAAGTATCAGTATATCGTACCGTAGCAATCGAGGAAAGCGGAATCTGGCGAATCATTCCACCCATCGCCATATCTCGATAGGTGATTTTGGTGTTCATTAGCCCTTCAATATCATTTCGCTGATCATAGGCATACCTCAACTGGATTGGATACTCGTCATTCTCATCCCTAAACTTCGATATCTCTTTTCCAAATACGGCATTTCTAATTTCCATACCAATTTGACCGGTAGATATTCCTTCGCTGTTGGCTTTTTGACGGTCAATTTCAACTGATACCTCTGGCTTGTTTTTAAGGACATCTGATTTCAATTGTTCTATACCGCCTATATTCTTCGAGTTTATATATTTAATTACCTCATCTGATGCCGTTATAAGATCTGTATAATTGTCTCCTTGTAGTTCAATATTGATGGCCTTCCCAACCGGGGGGCCTCCACGTTCTTGATCAACAGATATTTCAGCACCCGGTATTCCTCTTACAGCCTCTCTTATCTTATCCAAATATTTGGCTGTCGATTCCCCGGTTCTTTCAGCAAACTCCACAAATGCGACTGTAACTTTTCCTTTGTTAGGCGTCAGCTGCATATCAGGCTCCCCTTGGTTTTCACTTACACCTAGCCCGACGTTAGAAATAATAGACTCAACATCTTTATTATCTTCTCCAACTACTTTAAAGACTCTTTGCTCTACCAATCGGGTGATAGAATCCGTATAGTTCTGGTCTGTCCCTACCGGCAATTTTATATAGGTAAATATAAAGTTAGGTTCACCTTGTGGAAAGAATACAACTTTTGGTTTCGTTACGGCGACAAGGAAAATGGATAAGAAGAATAGAACAATTGTCCCAATCAAGAACATTGCTGGACGTCTTTTGTATAAAACCCATGAAAGCATCCTTTCATAGCTATTCTGAACTGCCGGCCACTTTTTTTCTTGAAAATTCTTGATGACGTCCTGGAAAACAAATTTATTTAATACATAAAGAATGTAAGCCAATACGGTTAGATTTCCCATTCCGAAATTTCCTGAGATATAGAAAATCAATGCAATCACAGCAAAAACAATAGAGGTGATTTTAAAGCCTCTGGTTAAGGTCTTATCAGTCTTTCCTTCGTGGTGTGGTTTCATAAAATCCACCGCGAATACAGGGTTGATGATGTATGCTACGAGCAATGAAGCAAGTAACGTGACTATCAATGTTATTGGAAGGAAGAACATAAACTTGCCTATTACACCTTTCCAAAACGCAAGTGGAATAAATGGAGCAAGCGTTGTCATGGTCCCTGAAAATACAGGTAGGAAGATTTCACCTGCAGCTTGTTTGGCAGCTTGTTTGATAGGTACTTTACCATTATCGAATACCCTATGTGTATTTTCGATCACTACGATGGCATCATCGACCACAATTCCTAAAGCAAGTAGGAACGAGAATAGGACTATCATATTTAGGGTAAAACCTAAAGTAGGCATCAACATAAAGGCAATAAACATCGAGAGGGGTACTGAAAGCCCAACAAATATGGCATTTGTAGTACCCATGAAAAACATTAGTATTATCGTCACGAGGATAAAGCCAATGATGATAGTGTTAATTAAGTCGTGGAGTGTAACTCTAGTCTTAGATGATTGATCTCCAGTAATTACTATTTTTAGACTTTTAGGATATTTGTTGGTCTGTAAATCGGTGACGATAGCCCGGATTTTATCTGACGCGTTGATAAGATTTTCCCCACTTCTTTTAATAACGTTTAGCGTGATTACGTTTTTCTTGTCTAACCTCGCAAAAGTTTCTTTCTCCTCATGAGTATCTTTCACTTCGGCTATATCCTTTAGGTATACCTTCGCACCCGATGCACCTCTTATTATGATATCACCCATATTTTGGGCGTCTCTGTATTCACCTTTTATGCTTATAGACCTACGGACTCCGTCCATCTTTATAAGGCCTCCTGAAACTGTGATATTTTCATATTTTACGGTACGTTCAATATCACCCATAGTGATATTTGCAGCTTCCATTTTGAAATTATCAACATTGATCTGGATTTCCCTTTCTAGAGCACCAACCATGTCAACCCTAGTAATCTCTTTAAGCGCTTCTATGCGGTCTTGTAAATCGTCGGCGTAAAACTTTAACTTATCAAGCTCCATGTCTCCGGACACGTTCACATTCATAATCGGAATTTGTGATACGTCCATTTCTATTACCCGAGGGTCATCAGGTAAGTCATTTGGAAGGTCATTCTTAGCCTCGTCAATCGCGTCTTTTACTTTCTGCTTCGCGACAGCTACGTTGACATCGGTATTGAATTCAACCAAAACTGTGGAGAAATCCTGAGCCGAGTTGCTCGTGATTT
>DASVUU010000197.1:0-3515 GCA_036386935.1 Cytophagaceae bacterium
AAGGGTCATCTTCAACAATTATAAAGTTATATTCCATCGCTTTTTCTGCAACCGCCTTTCTCTTTTCCAAGCTATAGGTTGTACCGGAAGGATTTTGAAAATTGGGAACGGTATAAAACATTTTCACTGAATGGTTCGCAACGCTTTGTTCCAACATTTCAAGATCTATTCCATCATGTTCTAAAGGTGCTGTTATAAAATGCGGCTGATAGGCAGAGAAGGATTGAATTGCCCCCAGATAAGTTGGGTCTTCCATCAATATTTTGTCACCTGAATTAATTAATATTTTAGCAATAATATCAAGTCCCTGCTGAGAACCATTGGTAATGAGGATTTCACTTGGATCTATTTTCAATCCGTTATTTATTAAATATTGTTGAGCAATATATTCTCTCAAAGGGAGGAGCCCTTCCGTGATTGTATATTGTAGCGCGCTTTTATCGCTGCTGCCGAGGACCTCCTGCGCAGCCTCATTTAGCTCCTCTGCAGGAAAGAAATCGGGATTTGGTAAACCACCTGCGAAAGATATTACTCCGGGCTGTGAGGCCACTTTAAGAATTTCTCTAATAAAGGAAATTGGGATGTGATGCATTCGGTCTGCATACTGCGTTCTTGGGATTGTCTGTAACATAATATATTTGGGTTTAAAATTATTAAGGGCAAAAAAAAAGCCCTGCTGGTGGGCAGGGCTCTTATGTGTAGGAATTGCACATAGTTCATCCTGACCAAATGATGGTCTTGGCGACTAGTGCGACTGAAGTATAAGTAAGTAAGTTAATTGATGACATAGATTGCTATAAAACAAAAAACCCGAGCTCTAACAAGGCCCGGGGTTCATTTATTAAGATATATTTATATCAAATAAGCCGGGAATTGCTTTTCACTAGCACTGCTGCTAATCTTGCACTGACGGCCATATTTGTTGTTATTAAGTTCATTGGGATAAAATTACTAAATATTTTTTAAGAAACAAGTTTTAACAGAATGGCTTATTTTAGTTAGGACAAACTTTTGGGCAATAATTTTTAAAGTGCATAATTTTAATTTATTTTATTCGGCAGTTGAAAAGAAAATATCAGAAAGTATTCTAACATATAATTGATTAGTAATGGAGTTTACAATAAAGGAACTTTGGGTTTATCCCATTAAATCGTGTAAAGGTATGCAGGTTTCGTCATTATCATTGGATGAGAAGGGTTTTAAATATGACCGCCGCTTCATGTTAACAGACGAAAACTATCAGTTCCTGACCCAAAGGGATCATCACTCAATGGCTCTAATCGCCCCCGTATTGACGGCAGAGTACCTAAAGATAAATGCACCTGGAATGAGAGAACTGATACTCCCTCTTTCATTTGATGAAACAAATATTGTAAATGTAAAGATCTGGAAAGACGATACTTTTGCTGCTAAGGTTGGTGATGCGGCAGATCTTTGGTTCTCGGAGTATTTCGGATTTAAAACTCATCTGTTGTATATGCCCGATAAGGCTGAGCGAATTGTGGACCCGAGATATGCTAAAACAAGAGCCACGACGACTTTTACAGACGATTATCCCATCTTGCTAATTTCACAGTCGTCTTTAGATGATCTAAATGCTCGTCTGGAGCAACCTTTACCTATGAATAGGTTTAGGCCCAATATTGTAGTTTCAGGAACGTCTGCCTTTGCCGAAGATGGATGGTCGAAAATCAAAATTGGGGAAATAGAATTTGATGTAGTAAAGCCTTCAGCGCGTTGCGTTATGATAACTATAGAACAGGAGACAGGCACAGGTGGCGCAAAGGAGCCACTGAAAACGTTGTCTACCTACCGTTCAAAAGATAATAAGATACTATTTGGACAATACTTAATACATCTAAGACAGGACAATGTATCAATTGGAGATCGACTCGAAGTAATCTCGTAAGGCCTTCTACAACAAGCTATGCGGGAACAGGAACGAATGAGATGACAGTTCTTGATTATGGAAATTTTACATCCTTGAAGCTCCCATTTCTAACTTTAAGGGTGTCATAATTATTTTTGTTAACAGCAGTAAATTCGAAAGTGCCAGTAAACGTTTTTGCTACTTCATCAACCTTGGAGATTGTAATCGTTCCAGTTCCGTCTGAATAATATTTACTTTTTAAGGTAACCGCAGCGATTCCGTCTTCTGGAAATAAATATGTTCCGGCCTGATCGCTTTTCTTGATGAAGAGGCTAATGGTTAAAGTATCCCTAGACAAACCCAAAATAGCGATCGACGATCCAATAAAATAATCCTTATTGCCTCTAGCAAATGCCTTAAACGGCTTACCATTTATGCTCCCTTCCATGTTTGTTTCTTCTTCTGCTGAGGAATATGTATAGGGGATTTTATAAAAATGACCGTTCTTGAAAGTTTTCTTGTTCCCATCAGCACTTGTAAGAAATAAACTAAAGTCCCCTGTCAATAAAAGAAAGTTTGTATCTATCACCGTAATTTCTACAGACCCAATACCGTCCTGGATCCCATAGCTGCTATATGTCCTATTGCCATCTCTCTCAATATAGGTCGCAATGTTTTCTGAGGCAGTGTTAAATAAATACTTTCCGGTCTGATCGCCTTGTAGTTTGAGAAACAGGGTGTCACCATCTTGGTTAATACTTTTTATAGAGATGGTACCTTCATTTATTACTGCAGAAGCTGTTTTACCCTTCCATATAGCATTGCCTGTATCCGCCTGTAAAGTTCCTTCGGGAAGTTTTATTTTTTCAGGCATGGGAGGGGTATCGTTTTTATCCTTTTTACAGGCACTTAATATCACCAGGTTTGAAGCAAGAAATAAAATAATTTTCCAATGAAAGGCGAAATGGGTTAGTTTGGTGAAGTATTTATCAGCTGTGTATGTTTTCATGATAGTGGATAGCAGATCGAGATTTTTATATTATTGGAAAGTGCTTAGATCAAGGACCTGACTGGAGCTCAGCAACGTTATGGTTGGGAAATAGGTGGTGAAGTAACCATAACCGTTCACGACGTTTGTGTTTAAATTAACAGGCTCACCTGCAAAAGAAGTAACGATTCCTCCTGACCTCCTTTTTGTATCCAAGAAATTGTAATAACCTTCCTCAATATTTGTAAGGGAAACAATGACCGTGTCAGAAGGCGTAATGCCCTCAAGCCGTTTTTCTGCACTGATCACATTGGCCGTGGCGCCGAGGTCTGTAAATATTTCGAAGTCTTCCGTTTCTGGATTTTGAATATTCAACGCTGTCTTTTTCAAAGGAATATTTTTTGGCAATCTGCTTCTTTTTAAAGCGACCCTCTGTCCGTTTACAAGTTTGGTATAGCTTACCATATACCAATTCTTAATGTACCCAGGGTCTTGGATGCTATACTTAATATAGAAATTTTGTGAAGCATTCTCAACTTTAACATAAGAGGCAATAGTATCAAACTTAATTGGAATCAACATAGTTGAATGTGCTTCTATAGATTCGCCTGTTTGTGGGTCATAGGCCTTCAAAACATAGGTTTGATATCTTAAGTG
>DASVUU010000198.1:0-3074 GCA_036386935.1 Cytophagaceae bacterium
AAACGGTAAAGTCCATTGCAAAATCAAAAAGACAACCTAAACCTGAGAAAATAGATAACAACCACAAACCTGACGGCGTAGGACAAAATACTCGGCCAGACAGAATAGCAAGGCCTGGCGGCACAAACGGTCCGGTTAGAAGACCGATGAATGTAAATAGGCCAGCAGGCAGAGGACGTCGCTAGTATATTGAGTTAAATACCCTATAATGAAAAGACAGCTGAAGTTGTTTAGCTTTATTTTATTTCTTTTCGCTTCCCCTTGCCTAAGGGGTTTTTGCGTTGAGCTTACATACAGAAAAGACACTTCCAATACAGTAAAAGATACCGTTCATTATACCTACTACGCTGCCTTTAATCATGTGAGTAATCTGGTCTTTTTTGGAAGGTCCGGCGAAGAAAGAACGCCTTACGTTTCCTCTGACGTGTATATGCAGATACCCGCCGGCTTTTGGACAAACATCTCCCTTCTGTCTTTTTATAGTCTGCATTCAATTACTCAGATAGATAATATTGGAATCACGTTAGGGTATGATAGAAAGCTTTCTAAAAAACTAGCAATATCAACAAGTTTGAATAGATTCTTTTATCCTTCTACTAACGTTAGCATACAAAATGCAGCCACTAACTTAGTCGATCTTTACCTCGGCTATAAATCAGGTTATCTAAAAAGTAGTGTAGGTTGTTCCTATATGTCAGGCAGTGCCAGTGATTTCTTTACCAATTTAAATGTATCGGGGTATTTCGAAAACAATTATATCTTTAATTCAAACTTTAGTCTTCTATTTGAACCAAAGTTTGCCGTCAATACAGGGTCGCAAAATTTTGTGTCCATTTATCAAGAAGAAAAAAGTACCACGCCTACCACCGGCTCTAAGCGACCAGTGCGAGGGGGGAAGGGCAATAAGAACACATCTAATACTTCTACAAGTCCTTTAGCAAACGAACATTACATTGATAAAAGTCAATTTAATATTCTAAGCTACGAGGTAGGCTTTCCAATCACGGTAAGTTTCAAGAGCCTTTCGCTTGAAGCCTCCTACAATTACATCATCCCAGTAAATCTGCTCGAAGGCGACACTTCGGTAAGGCGATCTATCTTTTCAACTTCTTTATACTTTACTTTTTCCAAACAAAAGATCAGATACAGAAGGCCTGCGACAAAGCGGGAATAGAATTGATAAATTTTAATGATTGCTAAGACGATGAACGTACTTATAGTGGAAGATGAAAAGATTTTAGCCAATGAAATAGCGATCTTTCTTAAAAATGAGAACTATCACTGTGATCAGGTTTATTCGGGTAGGGCGGCTTCAGATAAATTAAGTTTTGACATCTACGATTTCGTTTTACTGGATCTTGGACTTCCAGACTTCGATGGCTTGAAGGTGCTGATGGAGGCTAAGAAGAATAACTCGCAGGCTTCCTTTATTATCTTATCAGCAAGAGGAGAAATCGACGATAAGATTGTAGGTCTAAATGAAGGAGCCGACGATTATCTAGCTAAACCTTTTTCATTACCCGAGCTGCTGTCGCGAATGCACGCGGTCAAAAGAAGGAAATATGGTGTAAATAATAATTTGATAACTTTCCATGGATTCTCAGTAGACTGCCTAAAGCGAACAGTTTTATTTGCTAAAGAAGAAATAATTTTGACAAAAAAGGAATTTGACCTTTTGATCTATTTAGTCCTGAACAAAAATCGGGTATTGACAAGGATTCAAATTGCAGAGCATTTATGGGGCAATTTTTTTGAGGATGAATATGAATCCAATTATATAGATGTTCATGTAAAAAATATAAGAAAGAAGCTAGGCCGTTTCGAAGAGGCAACTTGGTTAGAAACAATACGCGGGGTGGGCTACAAGGCTAGTCTTTGAACGGTTATACCTTAAGTAATAAATAAGAAGTAATTAATAATATCTCGTACGCGCACGAGGATGCGCTATAATAGAAAGGTTTATCCATGAATTTTCTTTCCAAAATAATTACATTTAGTACTTTTTCAAAGCTGCTTATTATTTCCATTTTTATCATTGCCTTACCATTTATTCTCCAAATTATTTCACTTCATAATACCGATAGGAGTCTACTAAAAAAGAAGGACGTAGTTGTCCAACTGATAAAAAAAGAAGGAATAGAGAACTATATTGATAATGAGAATAGTACTTATGGCAGCTATAATATTCTAAAAGAGGAATATATTTCCCTGGAATTGATCGATGATACCTGTGAGTTTTTTGAAATCGAAAATACCAAGCGCCTCATGGAGGGGGAGACTTTTGACTTCAGAGTATTGAGTTATGCGTTTAAAGAAGGAGGGGACTGTTATCTTTTGGAAATAGGTACCAGCTTAGGTTCAATGGACGCGCTTAAAACTATCTTGCAAAAATATACCTTCTATCTTCTACTTCTGCTTGTTGGTATTACTGCAATAATTGAAATTGCCTATACAAGATTTCTGCTGACCCCTTTTCAAAAGATAATAAGAGAAAAGCTGTTCGACATTGCACACCCCAATACCTTCAGGCCTTCGCACATTGCCACCTCAACCAGTGACTTCAAAAGGCTAGATAAAAGCATCAATGATATGATGATAAGAATAAGGACGGCGTTTGAACGAGAAAAAGAATTTATATCTAACGTCTCTCATGAACTGCTGACACCGGTTTCTATAATACAAAACAAGTTAGAGAATTTGCTCAACGATCCGACGCTCTCTAAATCAGGGTCGCTAAAAGTCGTGGAATCGTTGAAGACTGTAAATCGGTTCAAAAATATTATTAAAAACTTATTGCTCATTTCTAAAATAGAAAATGAACAATTTTTGAAAAATGAGCAAGTAGAAATGCCGCAACTTCTCAAAGAGGTAGTAGAGGAGGCGTCTGACAGAGCAGAAATGAAAAATATAACCTTACACCTGGATGTGAAGGCAAATTTAATAGTTGCCAACGTTAATAAGCCCTTGCTATTTATTCTTTTAAATAATGTTGTAAACAATGCCATAAAATACAATCGAGAGTACGGGATAGTGTCAGTTAAACTTTTAAAAGAAGCTTCGGGCTATGTGATTAG
>DASVUU010000199.1:0-2842 GCA_036386935.1 Cytophagaceae bacterium
AAGACGCCGACACCAAATGTACTTGGTGGAGATTACTATACAAGTGGAACAGGGGGCGCAGATAGAACTACCTGGATGACGAATCTTGATTCTTACGAGCAAAAGTGGTTCATTGAAGGTCAAGGACTTGAGCAGAACTTAATAATTGATGGGGCAAATAAGAAAGCAACTGTTGCTTATAACAAACCTGCAACTGTTCCAAATACATTTGCCGGTATCTGGTATTCACCAAGAAAATTATTTAACCTAAGTGGAGCTAAATACCTTAGCCTAAAGGTAAGCGCATCAGTGCCTACAACCCTAACTTTTGACTTATTTGATGTAAATAATAAACGTTATGGTTTATTGCCAAACAAACGTATAAGCACGTCTGCTCAGCTAATTACTTTTGTTTTCGACCAAAAACCTGCTGATGAAGGATTTGATTTCTCAAAGATTGCAGCAGTTTTGATAAATACAAGTACTCTTATCGATTACAAGGGCACAATTACGATCAGTGAATTGAAGATAGGCGATAAGGCTGAAGGAGCGCCAGCTGCTAAGCCGGCTGAAATAGTTCTAGACGAGTTGACTAATAGGACAATATTTAAGAATATTCCGGCTTTTAGTGTTCCTTTATTTAATCTGAAGGTATTAAAGGATGGGATTAACCAAGGTAGCCCAATCACATTATCAATTGCTAGCAGCAATACAGCGTTAATTCCTGTACCAACTGCGCCAACGGTTTATAATGACCAAGCAAGTATCAAGTTTACCCCGGTTGCAAACCAGACTGGAAAGGCTATAATAACGATAACTGCAAGCTCACCAGGGTTACCTAATAAAGTGTCAACTCTTGAAATCAACGTGGTTGAAAAGAGTACGACCACCGCAACAACGATCGCTATCGATCAATCCCAGGTTTTGCAGCGTATTTCTGGAATTGGAACACGTGCTGAAGATATGGATATGGCAATTGGTGACCTAGGTGCCTCTATGTTAAGGTTTGACATGGGAGCTGAGTTTGAGGATTTAGAGGTTAGGGAGAATGACAACAGCGATCCTTTTATCCTTGATATTACCAAATTCAACTATACATCAAGGTATGACTTCAAAAGAGCATATGAATTAGGTTGTAAGAGAATAATAGGTTGCGTATGGACTCCGCCTGTATGGATGAAAGGGATTTTATCAGAGAGACCTCAGTTTCCCATAGCGCCTAACGTTGTGTTACCTGAATATTACGATGAATTTGCAGAATATATACTAGGAGCATGTATCGCCTTTAAGAACCATTACGGGTTCGAAATGTATTCAGTATGTCTACAGAATGAGGCAGAATTTTATTCATCTGAAAATTTAACAGCAACTGCCGGATATACTCCTGAGACAATGGCAGAGGTTGTGAGAAGGGTTTACCCACGTTTGAGAGCAGCAGGATTAACTACAACTATCCATGGCTTTGATGCCCTTCCGGCGCAAGGCAATGTTATTACTTGGTTCAAGTATTTCAATGACAATACTGTAGTGGAGCCTACAACAGGTAAAACAGTTGGTGAAATGGTAGATGCGTATAGCTTCCACTCTTATAGTTTCAATGCGCAAGATGTTGGTACACTTAGAAATGATGAAGTGGTTGCAATGGTGAATGAAACCAGGAGAAAAAATCCTACTAAAGAACTTTGGATGACCGAGACTTCAGGTGAGCCAAGCGGGTTAGAAGGAGGATTATGGCAGATTTCAACTCAGTTTGTGGTTTATTCTAACGGTTTGAATGCCTGGGTAAACCTAGGTGTACGTCCTCAAGATGGCATGAAGTACTACGCGTATAAAAACTTTTCGAAATTTATCAGGCCAAATGCAGTTAGATTGGGTACTACCAATTCGAATGGCATTTCTAGTTTGGCATTTAAAAATGACGAAGAGAAAACTTATACGATTGTATTGTCAAACTTAGGTACGACTGATCAACAAGTTAAACTTAGCGGAACAGCCGGCTTACCATCAAAAATGTATGCTTATCTAACTGCTCTGAATATAAATTGCGAGTTAGTAGATACAGTAACAAGCACAGATGCATATATGGTCAATTTACCAGCTAATAGTGTTCTTACATTATCTAGCAAATATGAGGATGTTACGGCGACAGAAGACGAAGCAGCCCTTGCTAACATGGAAATGGTAGTTTATCCAAACCCAACTAGCGGTGAAATGAACATAATGCTTCCAACATCTAATTTCAAGGAAATATCAGTAATAGATATCACTGGACGTTTGATGATGACAAAAGCTATTAAATCTAACGGCTCTGGAAGTGAATATCTAGATCTATCTTCCTTGCAGAAAGGTGTGTACATAATTTCTGCTAAAGGAGAGTCAACGCTACGAAAGAAGATAGTAGTGGAGTAATAATCAACCTCCAAGGTATTCGTATCTGGGAGAATGATAGAGTTGACAGATTAGCTTATAATATGTAAAGCAGAGGAGACTTAGTTCTCTCTCTGCTTTACTGTTTTATGCCATCAACACGAGCTGATAATTCAATTATTAAAAAAAGGTACTAGTTAATTTCTAAGGCCATAACTTTGCCCCTGTTTTTCGGCTTGCGATAAGGTAGGTCATGGATAACTTTCAATAGATTTTTGATCCAATTTCCTTCGCATTGCAAAGTGCCCGTACGTTCCAATTTTAGAATATCCCTTCATCTTGAGGTAACTTCACCACCTTATCCATCCTTTCTATTCTACCATAATGAAGTATATTCGATAAGGATCATTAATAGAAGCCTTTGGTCATCTTGTTTATGATCGCTTTAATTTCCAGGCCACCTTACTCTCACTTTATTTTCAGTAGCTTCAAGGCT
>DASVUU010000200.1:0-3217 GCA_036386935.1 Cytophagaceae bacterium
CTTTTGTACTGCAAGAAACAAAAATTGGGATATTGTTGACTACGGAGAAAACCAGGAATTCACAGATTTTTTCATTGCGGAAGAGGTAAGTCCAGGAAAATGGAAAACACCACGCCAATTCTCGGAAAAGCTGAATACGAAATTTAATGAAGGTCCCTTTACATTTAACAAAGACACAACAATTATATATTACACTGGAAACGTCGACTTAGGTAAAAAAAAACTCGCAGACAGTAAACAATTACATATTTACCAGGCTAGAAAAAAAGGAAATGATTGGGACGATATAGAAAGTTTATCTCTCAACAATGACAAATATTCTACTGGTCACCCCGCTCTCTCGCCCGATAATAAGAAGTTATACTTCGTTTCAAATATGCCTGGAGGCTTTGGGGGAACAGATATATACGTTAGCTATCTACATAACGGAGTATGGACAAAGCCTGTAAATCTTGGAGATAAAATAAACACCTCCGGAAATGAATTATTTCCATTTATATCCTTTGATGGAATGCTCTATTTCTCTTCCGATGGGCATACTGGTTTAGGTAAATTGGACATTTTTTCAGCCCAATTTTTGGAAGCCGAATGGAAAAACGTAAAAAATTTAGGGGCTCCATTTAATTCCCTGCACGATGATTTTTCCTTTGTCGCATATGAAAAGGAAAAGTATGGATACTTCTCCTCCGATAGAGGTGCTGGTAATACGGGCGACGATATTTATAAATTTTCAAAAATTGAATCCGAGTGTGATTCGCTGATTCCAAAAACCACTTGTTTCACTTTTTTCGAGACAGGCACATTACATAATGACAGTCTTCCTCTTTTTTACGAATGGGACCTAGGCGACGGAAATACCAAAAGAGGACTTGAAGTAAACCATTGTTACGCCGGGGCGGGCGAATATACTATTCAGTTGAATGTAATGGATTCTATCAGAAAAGAAATTTTTTTCAACGAAGCGACCTATAAAATAACAGTTGAAGAAATCACCACACCTTATATTGAAGTATTAAACGAGCCGATGCTCGATATCGCAGTAGTTTTTGAAGGTAGAAGGTCTAAATTGAAAGGATGTAAAATCAATGAATACATCTGGGATTTTGGCGATGGGATAAATTCAATTGGGCCGAAGGTTTCGCACCATTATCAAGGCTATGGGACCTATGAAGTCAATCTTCTAGTCAGGGGCGATGTTGATTCTACGGGCAAGGATTTCGAGGCGTGTGTATATAAAAAAATTGAGATAAAAAACCCCGCTGACAAAAAGGTTATCGCAAAAGACTCCGCTTCCTCGATAAATGATATCGCTCAAACAGTATATACGGTAAAAGGGAAGGAAAATGTGGTGTATAAGGTGGAAGTTGCAAGGTCTAACAAACATTTAGCTAAAGAATCCGATGTGTTCAAAGGATTGCAGGATATCAAAGAATATAACGACAACGGAATTTATGGATATACAGTTGGGGAAAATACCGACCTAGAACTAACCTACCCATTGTATTCCGATATTAAGGAGAAAGGTTTCAATGAGGCGCATGTGGTCGCTTTCCAAAACGGGAATGTGCTTAGAGCAGACACATTGCTGCCGAGCAATCAACAAATGGCATCTACTATAATAAGTGGAAGAGTGATGTCCAGATTCGGGGATCCGTTGGGAGCAACAATTGTATTGGAGGAACTGAGCACAGGCAAGATTATATCTAAAATACAGAGTTCAGGCGGTGACGGACGATATTCCTTTAGATTAACAAATAATGAAATTTATGGATACTATGCCGAATTAGACAGTTTCTACTCCGTATCCAATCATATAGATCTAAGAAACGAGAAACGAAATCTGGACGTAAAAAAGAATATTGAAATGATCTCAGTAAAAGAACTTAACGAAGAAAATTTGTCGCTTAGAATTAACAACCTATTTTTTGCCACTGATAAAAATATTTTAGCCAGAGAATCTTTTCCTGAACTTAAAAGATTGGCCAAGCTAGTCAAATTTGAAAAAGACTTGATCATTGAAATCTCTGGACACACGGACAATCAAGGCAACGGCGGGTACAATCTAGATCTTTCGCAACGAAGAGCGGATGCAGTGAAAGAGTACCTCATTTCATTGGGATGCTACAAGGACAAAATAATTACAAAAGGGTACGGTTTTAGTAAGCCATTGGTAAGTAACAACACCGAGAAAGGAAGATATTTAAATAGAAGGGTTGAAATACGATTTCTTAGCAATAAATAAATGGCTATGCATTACAAAAAGATTTACTCTGCCCTTTGGTATTTTTGCCTGACTACTTTTTTCAGTTTGGTCGGTACGAAATACTTGCTAGGACAATCAATACCAGCTTCAGAAGAAAACCTCCCCTATCTTGTCACCTTTGGCAAAGAAGCCAATACTGGCTGGGGCGATGACGACTTTTGTCAAATATTTTTCTTTATTATCCCAAAAGATCAAAAAAAGCCATTTTTTCTTAAAGTTTACGATCCCAATATCGGAGGTGATGAAGATGAAATAAAGGGAGAACCAAATAGTAAAACCCGCTTCAGTATCTATGGAGGAAAAGATGCCTTTACCCACAAGGATGCAATTGCGGAGCAACCCGCTGGTAATTTTAAGAGTGGGATTTTATTAGCTTCTAAAACCTTTGACCATAATCCACAGTATGATCAAAAATGGTATTCATTTGGACCATTTAATCCAGTAGAAGGAGAGTATATTTCGGAATTTAATGGATATATTATCAAAGTAATCGCAGAAGGAATATCAGGTGACGACGGCAATTTATACCGATATTTTCTTAGTAGTGAGCTTGAGGACAATGTGACAGTGGAAGGCGCGAATGCCTTTACTTACGAATATACCTTTAGGTTGTTTGACAAACCAGGTGCCGTGTCGCATATCTATCCTTTTGTGAGCAAGGACGTAGTAAGTGTAAAAGTACATACATTTGACTACGATGCTGACGGTATTGTGAGAATAGTATCAGTTGCAAAAAAGCATGAACAGGTCAAAGTAAGCAATGACAACGCGTGGCTAGAAAGTAAACATCTTATCACAGAGCAAGAGAAAAACACCTCTTTAGATGTTCAAATGATAAAACTTAAAAATATAGTGAATAATAACGTGGTCTTTTACATTACGAACCAATATGGATCTTTACTTCCATTTTTTACAACCCCTATTGGTGGCATTCCCAAATATAAATATGAAATA
>DASVUU010000201.1:0-11182 GCA_036386935.1 Cytophagaceae bacterium
AAAGCAGCGATATTATTAAACAAAGGAGAATTCCTAAGGGCAGGATATAGTGCTAACGCAGATATTATTCTTGATAAAAAACAACATGTATTGGCTATAAAAGAAGGGCTTTTGCAGTTTGGCAAAGACTCTATTTACGTAGAGGTTGAGACCAGCCCACAAATATTTAAGAAAACATTGGTCAAAACTGGAATATCGGACGGGATAAATGTAGAAATAAAGGAAGGTTTGACTCTAAATGATAAAATTAAGGTTTTCGAAAAAATGGCGGACAAAAAAGACAATAAGGAGCCAACTGAGAAAGGTACAACATCGAGTGGTAGAAAAAACAACTAATCTCTCTTAACTATAGTGGCACTGGCTTGGGCGGTTGGCAGAACTGTAAGGTCAGCAACCGTCACGTGTGGTGGTCTCGTAATAACAAACAAAATTATTTCAGCTATATCGTTGGGCACAAGAGGGGTCATTCCTTCATAAACCTTTTCTGCTTTATTAACGTCTCCTTTAAACCTAACATTTGAAAATTCTGTATTTACCATTCCCGGATTGATACTACAGACCCTGATATTTTCGGCATTCAAATCCATACGCATCGCAGTAGTAAGCGCATCGACGGCATGTTTTGTGGCGCTATAAACATTACCCTTGGGGTAAACTTCTTTCCCCGCTATAGAACCAATATTGATTATCTGCCCGAATTTTCTTTTCACCATTCCCTGAATTACGGGCTGCGAAATATAGAGCAGCCCCTTCAGGTTTATATCGATCATCATTTCCCAATCTTCTATCTTTCCCTCTTGAAATAAATCAAAGCCATGGGCATTTCCAGCATTGTTGACGAGGATATCAATATTTTGCCACTCTAGAGGTAAGGAGGCTAAGGCAGCTTCAACATCAGCTCTCTTGCTTATGTCAAAGCACAAGGTATGTATACCAACCTTCTCCGATAACTCGGCTTCTAAATCTAATAGCCTCTCGCTCCGTCTACCACAAAGGATAAGAGAAAATCCCTGTTTGGATAATAGCCTCGCCGTCGCCTCGCCGATACCTGATGTAGCACCTGTGATTAGACAAATTTTTGAGTGAGGTAACATTAATTAAAATGCAGATAAAGCGTGATGGTATGACTATTTAGACTTTTGAGGCTTTGGCTAAAAATATTTGGATCTCTATTGAGCATGTTTGCCAAACCGTGAGAAACTCTTATTTCAGGCGAAAATTTAAAAAGCGGGTAATAGATATCAAAGCCAACCCCATAGTCGATTGCAAAGTCTTTATTATTGGTCCGGAGTTCGGTTTCTTTCTTCTCTTTTTTCTTGGCGCCAGCTTCTATTCCTGCCTTTATACCGCCTAGAACATAAACTCTGAGATTTCCTCTTCGTTGTGATTTATATTTTAGTAATAAAGGAAACTCAATAAATGTTGATTCTGTAGTTTGAGTGCTTTTTTTACCCTCTTGAAAGGTAAAATTGACATCTCTTTGATAAAAAGCGACTGTTGGAAGCAATCGCAGATCAACAAAATCGGCCAGCTTTAAATTGAGAATAAACCCAAGCGAAAATCCCGGGGTTCTTACCCCCTCTATTTTAGCTACCGTATCCGTCTCTGTAAAATAATATTCAGATTGAACGGGACGGAATCGTGTCGCATTTAACCCAATTGTAAAGCCATAATGAAGTCTTTTATTGTCATATTCGGGAAGATTCTTATCGATCCTGTTATTGTCTTTCCCATAAAGGTGGTCTTGTGCATTCACAGTACCTGCAAATACTAAAAACAACAATATGACTATTTTCTCCCGATGTATAAAGAACTTATTCCAAAAGTTAGTTTGGTACATTTTGTAGATTTAAAGCCCGTTTTGTTGAGTATGTTGACAAATTGTTTCCCATATGGGAACTCACCTACAGATTCAGGTAAATAACTATAGGCCGCCTGATCTTTAGAAATTAATCTACCGATAAAAGGCAATATGAATTTAAAGTAAAAATTGAATGCATATTTAACAGGCAAAAAGGATGGTTTTGAAAATTCCAAAACAATCACAGTCCCACCATCTTTCAAAACTCTATAAATATTACTTAAGCCCTTCTCCAGGTTTTCAAAGTTTCTCACCCCAAATGCAACGATGACTGCATCGAAATAATTATCTTCAAACAAAAGATTTTCACAATCCCCTGATCTAAGCTCTATTTTATTTTGCAATCCGAGATTTTCAATTTTCTTTCGACCTACAGAAAGCATACCTTCAGAGATATCGATTCCAATTATTTTATCAGCACCTGTTTCTAAAGCAGCGATAGCAAAGTCCGATGTCCCGGTCGCTACATCAAGAATAATCTTTGGATTGATTTTTTTTAGCTCTTTTACCGCCTTGCCTCTCCAATAAATATCAATTCCTGCGCTCAAAAAGTGGTTTAAAAAATCATAATTGCCTGATATATTATCAAACATTGTGGCAACCTGCTGCTTTTTCCCTGTGTTTTGATCTTTATAAGGTAGTGCCAATTTGGTGTTGAGTTTCACCAAAATTAGACATAAAGAAGCTAATAAAAAAAGGCCGTTCGGCCCTTTTGAACTTTAATGGAGGTTCCTCTACGGAATTAGCTTAAACTCTATTCTTCGGTTTTGCGCCATCCCGAGAGGACTGTTATTTTCTGACATCGGTTGTTTACTGCCGTAGCCCACATATTTGATGCGAGAGGCCTTTATACCGCCCTGAATTAAATAGAAAGCAGCGGACATTGCCCTTCGCTCCGACAATAATTCATTTACGCTTTCCCGTTCTCCCGCTTTGTCAGCATGTCCATATATTTCAAGTTTTACCTTAGGATTTTCTGACAGATATGTCTTTATCGCGTTCATTTCAGCTTTTGAATTTGCATTCAGTTCAAACTTACCAGTAGGAAAATATATATTTTTGAAGCTAATAGTAGTATTTTCAAGCCCTTCCACGCTTTTTACAAAATTTGTATCATTGAGCGTCTTATAGTCAACGTTGAAAATCTTATTAAACGAGCTGTTTTCAACTGTAGAGGCAGGTATCTCGAATTGCTCTCTATAAAGCGTATCTGTCTGCTTCAGAATATTAATAGAATAAGAATTATTAGACTTCAATTTTGTCTCATAGGCTCCATTTGAATTAGTATTCACTACTAAAGCAGCCTCCTTAGTATTTGCGTTTATAATTTCCACCTTTACGTTTGCTAAGGGGGTTCCCTCCTTAGAAATAACTTGTCCTTTAAAAGTTACTGCGTAGAACGGGGAGACTTCATAAATGTCTTTCTCACCTAGTCCGCCTTCGCGGTAAGAAGCCATGAAAAAGGAAATGCCATTGGGGGATTGATAAAAGTAAACGTCGTCATCGGGAGTATTAATGGGATAACCGAGATTTTCTGGCTCTGACCAATGATTGTTGGCATCCTTTACAGACTTAAAAATATCATAGCCGCCCATACTTTTATTTCCTCTAGAGGAAAAATATAGCGTTTTGCCATCTTTAGTGACATACGGGGCCATTTCGTCCATATCGGAGTTTACTCCTCCTTGTAGGGTATGGGGATGGCTCCAGTGCCCGTGATGATTTTTCTCTGAATAGTGTATGTCTAGATCTCCTTCTTTTTTATGAAAATTTGTCGCATAATAAACCCTATTGCCATCTTGTGTTACAAACGCATCGGCCTCAAAATCTTTGGTATTGATGTTGCCGAATTTTAAGGGCTCTGACCAATTTTCTCCCTCTTTGGTGGAGATATAAATATCACCACCCCCCTTATCGCCTCTGTAAATTAAAAGCTTTTGATCATTCTCAAACAATTGGACGCTGGCGTCATGGCCGTGTGTATTCAAATGCAAAATTTCTGGTTTGGACCATTCTCCCTCCGGTCCCTTCTTACAAACGAAGATATCTTCAAAGTACTCTCCATCGTTGTCCTCCTTGCCCCCCGTCACGGTTTCCCGCCTTGAGGTGTACATGATCATATTACCGTCAGAGGAGATTACCGGGCTGTGTTCGGAATACGTAGAATTAACGTTAGAACCAAGGTTTTTGACTATAACGTCTTTAGGAGTTTGTATTAATTTTTTGGCATTTTGGGTTTGATTAATTAGGTCGTCCAGATGAAGGTGCCTAGAATCTTTACTTCCTAAGACTTCTTTTTTATAAAAACTATAATTCAAAAAGGCCTTATCGAACGCATAGTTTTCATGGTAAACTCTCCCCAGCCAATAGTGCATATGCTTATCTGCTGTCGAGTCCTTATTGTACGCTTTTAAGATTAATGAAAGCGCTTTTTCTTTAGAATACCTGTTTAGGTAACACACGCCGGCTTTAAATAACAACTCAGCATTTTCAGGCTCCGTTTCCAACCCTTTCTCATAAAAAGGCAAGGCATTTCTATACATTTCCTGCTGATAGTAGTCGTCACCTTCTTTCAATAATTGCTGGATGGATGAATTTTGAGCAATACCAGAAGTAGAAAGTGCAATTGACAACAAAAGCAATATTTTGGTTTTTGTCATTATAAATTATTGATGTAAAATTTCAAATTCAATACGTCTATTCAGCTGTCTACCTTCGGCTTCATCATCATTCGAGGCAATTGGCCTTTCTTCGCCATAACCTTTCGCAGCTATACGAGAATGGTCAATTCCTTTTCCAGTTAAATACTTATTCACCGCATCAGCCCGGCTTTGGGAAAGGAATTTATTGTATTGATCAGCTCCTTTATTATCAGTATGACCACCAATTTCTATTTTGATGGAAGGATTATCCTTCATGAGCTTTTCCAATTTCTGTAATTCAGTATATGACTCTGGTTTGAATGTGGCTTTGTCAAAGTCGAAATATACATTATGCAAAACAAACCGATGTCCGACCTCTAACTTTTGAAGGGATAGGTCAGCTTTAAGTTCTTGTACCTGCTCAGTCGGAGATGGTGCCGATATGGGCCTTGAGTTAAAGCCAAACCCTTGTTTTTGGGCAGACAACACATACTTTTTAGACTTCGTGTTATTCAATTCAAAATTAAATCTACCATCATCAGATGTAGTTTGTTCAAAAACCACTTTACCCTTATCATCAATAATTTGAACAGAGGCTGACATCGGGCTTTTGGTCTCCATATCTGTAATCGCACCTGTGATTAGAACAGGTTTGGATGTTTTAATTTGATTGGCATCCTTTATACCTATAGGAGCTTCCTTCTTTAATGTGTCTTTTATTACTACGTTAACGGTTTTCTCTGAAATAGACTTCAGTTTATTCATCAACATTTCATAGTCATTTCGCGGTGGCATGCTAATCTCATAGATATCCTTTTCCCCCGAACCATCTTCTCGTACAGACGCATAGTAGCCATGTTTCCCATCCCCCGATAGCACAAAATACATATCATCGTCTGCTGTGTTTATAGGGTATCCCATGTTCTCTGGAGTAGACCATTTCTTAGAAGTAGAGTCATAAACGGATTTGAACAAATCAAAACTGCCCATGCCTTTATGAGCTTTTGAACTAAAATACAAGGTCTTCCCGTCCAAATCTAAGAAAGGGCCTTCCTCATCGAACGGTGTATTAATAACATCTCCTAGATTCACTGGCTTGCCCCATTCTTGTCTGAAATCTAGCTTGCTCATGTAAATGTCAAATCCGCCTTTTCCACCGGGCTTGTCACTGGTAAAATAGATTGTGGATCCATCGGAACTTATGCAAATTGATGTTTCGCTGTCTTGGCTATTTACTCTTCCAAGTAACGAATGTGGCTTCGACCATGAACCATCTTTCTTAAGGTCGCAATATTTTATATTTCCCTTACCCTCACCATCATAGGTAAATAAAGTTTTTCCATCAGCACTTAAAGCAATGCTCGCATCATGTCCATCGGTGTTTATATTGGTGCCTATGTTTTCTGCAGGCCCCCATTTATCCTTCACTTTACGAGCCACATAAATATCCTCGTAAAAGTCTCCCTCCTCGTCTATCTTCTGCCCGGTGGAATTTTCCCTTCTCGAAGTAAAAATTAGGGTTTGACCGTCGGCCGATATAACTGGACCAAACTCGGGATAAGGAGTATTCACCACGGCGCCTAGATTAGTAACGATGGCGGGTACAGGCTGGGCGACGAACTCCTTTCCATTATTACATTCAAAGATTTTCCTTGTCACTTTCACCTTGAAGGGGTCTCCCTCCACAAGAGACTGATCAAAGATTGAAAAATGTTCTAAGGCTTTATCAAACTTTTGTGAAAAATGATATGCTTCGCCAAGATAATATCGGATTTGCTTATCCACTTCAGGATTGAGGGCGAAAGCCTTTTCCAGATATTTTAAAGAACGGGTTTTATAAATGGTTTCAAGAAACGTCTTTCCAATCAAAAAATTAATCTCCGCACTTTCTGGATTATTTTCTAAGGCCCTGATGTAAAGTGAAAGTGCATTGTTTTTATCTCCTTTTATGTAGGATTCTTGTGCCTCTTTTAGGATCTTTTTTTCTACCTGACTATACGATTTGGTTACAAATAGAAAAAAAATCGCAAAGAGTAGAAAGGTATTACAAATTTTCATAGAGACATGTTTTGCGAATAGGACTTTAAATATTTACTCGTTGGTCAATACGACAGTCAATTATACGCCTTCGCAGTGGAATAAAGGTTGTATACTTAGTTGGTCGAAAAAAGTTAACCCTTTGAGCTAATCCGCCATCACTTCAAACTCTGTTCGCCTATTTAGTTGCCTTCCCTCGTTTGTCTCATTTGTAGCCACCGGCCTATCAAACCCATAGCCTGCAAAGGTTAGCCTCCCCTTTTGGATGCCATGGCCTATCAAGTAATTTACGACAGACTCTGACCTGGATCGTGATAGTTGCTTATTATACTCTGATGACCCTTTATTATCAGTATGTCCCGATATTTCTATTTTGAGCTTAGGCATATCTACCATCAGTTTCACGAGTCTGTCAAGCTCTGCAGTTGAGGCTGGACGTAACGTAGATTTGTCAAAATCGAAAAATATATTTCTTAATACTATTTTGCTACCAACCTCAACCTTCTTCAATTCAATATCCTTGTTTACTTCCTGATAGTTGTTGCTAGATGGGATGTCAAAATTTTCTGAGTGGAAAAGGTAGCCGGCTTTCTGTATTGTAAGCCCATAATTTTTTCCTGACGGTAATACTATTAGAAATGACCCATTGTCAGGATTAGAAGTAATTTCCGAAATGACTTCGTTCTTTTCATTGTCTGTCAAGGTAAGCTCAGCTGCTAAATATTGCTTTGTTATAGCATCTCGAACGGTACCCTTTAAAATTGTAATTGGGTTGAAAGAAGCTACAGTCGCTATTGGAGCTATTTCTTTTAAACCGGGCATTGGAGCTACTGAAGTCTTTGTTTCGATAGCGATTGCCTCTACAGGCTTTGGCATTGAGATTAGATAGATATCCTTTTCGCCTAAACCATTTTCTCTTTCTGAGGAATAATATCCATTTCTATTATCTGCTGATAGTACAAAATAAATGTCATCATCGGCGGTGTTGATTGGATAACCAAGGTTTTCGGGCGGAGACCAAGAGCCATCATCCTTTAATGTCGATTTAAAAATATCATAATCCCCCATTCCGGCATGCCCTCGTGAACTGAAGTAAAGGGTTTTTCCGTCTGGATGAATAAAAGGAGACTCTTCCGCATAATCAGTATTTATTACCTTTCCTAGATTAACCGCTGGGCCCCACTTTCCTTTTTTATCTTTCTCGCTTTTATAAATATCGAATCCTCCAAAGCCTCCTTCTCGATCGCTTGTAAAATATACAGCTCTACCGTCTGAGGTCATTGAAATGGAGGTTTCGCTATGCTTCGTATTGATGTGCCTTCCCATATCCTCGGGCTTAGACCAAGTTCCTCCTGTCATCTTGGAAACGAAGATGTCTCCCATATTCAAATCCTTATAAATAAACAACTGAGTGCCATCTGGAGAGATCGCAATACTTGCATCATGACCGTCATTGTTTACCGGCTTACCAATATTCTTGGGGGTCACCCAATGTCCATCTTTAAAATATGTAATATATACATCCTCATAGTAAGAGCTGTTTTCATCCAACTTTTCGCCCGTTGATCCGGGTCGGCGGGAGGTGAATACCATGATGGATTCGTCGGCGGTGATGACAGGAGCAAAATCCGCATATTTTGAGTTTACTATTGACCCGATGTTGTCAACTTGCGCTTTTACTGGGTTTGCTAAATAATATAGTCCATTTTCACATTCGAATATGCGCCTGTCAATTACTTTTAATTTTGACGGATCCTTAGTAGTCAGGCTTAGTTTATGTTCCTTAAATAGCTTTAATGCCTCAGTATATTTATGATTGAATTGATAGGAGGTAGCTAACTGAAGCTTGATGTCGTTGGCTATTGCTGGATTTGTCTCAAAAGCTTTCTTGAGATACGGCAATGATTTTATTTTATGTATAGTACGCAAGTAAAGTATACCAGCTTTATAATTCGCTTCTGCGCTCCCAGGCTCAATTTTCAAGACTTCAAGGTATGCGGGCAGTGCTTCTTTATAAGCCTCCTCTTCGTACAGACTGTTTGCGACCTTTAAAGCTTTCTTGAGATTTTGGGCATGGCAACTTAAGAGGATTAAAAGATTGAATGCTAGTAAAAAATAAAATCGCGTGGACAGTGCCATAGTGTGAGTTTTTATAGGCCATACAAAAGGATAATTTCTACTTATGGAAATAATGGCCTTTATATTTCCGCAAAGAATCTTTATTTATGATTATAAATTCAGTTCTTCTATTTGCTTGCCTTTCACTCTCCGTCTCATTTGCTTGGATGGGAAATTGTTCTCCATAGCCAATTTCTACGAGTCTACTTGGGTCAAGGCCCCGCTTCACAAGGTAGTCTTTGACAGCCTTAGCTCTTTCGAAAGATAATTTCTGGTTTTCACCAGCATCACCCACGTTATCTGTATGGCCTGCAATCTCTACGTATATCGTAGGATTGTCGATAAGTATTTTTGACAAATTATCTAATTCGTATGTAGATTTATTTTGGATGGTAGCCTTTCCAGAATCAAAGAATACATTCCTCAGTATGGCTTTACTGCCTTCTTTTAAAGGTTCAAGTCGAATGTCTCTAATTATTTCTTTGTAGGCGGAATCGATAGAAACCTCTATATTTTGAGAATAAGGCAGAAATCCTTTGGCTTCGACCTGTATCGAATAGTTTCCTCCGGCATTTAGAATAACAGAGTAAGAACCAGAGATGTGATCAAAGTTGAGTCTTGATAATACTTTACCCCTATTAATGTCTGTGACCGTGATTAAGACCTTTTCGGATTTTAACAAGCCTTCGGCATATAAGCTTCCTTTCAATAAAACGAGATTATCAGTAGCTACAGGCATTTCTGCCATGTAAATATCCTTATCTCCATAACCTCCCTCCCTTATGGAGGAAAAATAGGCCCGTTTACCATCAGCTGACCATACGAAAAAGTCGTCGTCTCCGGCAGTATTGATTGGAAAGCCTATGTTCTCAGGGATAAGCCATTTTTTAGTAATTGTATCAAAAGTCGTTTTAAAAATATCGTGCCCACCCATGGAATTATGGCCTTCCGAGCTAAAAAATAATGTTTTTCCATCGGGGTGAATAAAGGGGGAATCCTCATTCGACATAGTATTTATTTCTTTCCCAAGGTTAATTGCTTCACCCCAGGTGCCGTCTTCCTTCTTCCTGGACAAATACAAATCGGTACCGCCATGTCCGCCTGGCCTATTACTTGAAAAATAAATTACATTTTCTTCTGGAGTAACACTTGCGCTTGGTTCCCAGGAGGGAGAATTAATGCTGGCAGAAAGTTTTATTGGTGTTTGCCATTTTGACTCGCTGAGCTGACTTACAAAGATATCTCCATTGCCTTGGTCTTTATAAACATACAACTTTTGTCCTGATGATGATAAGGCAATGCTAGCTTCATGACCGTTAGTATTTATACTTCCTGGTAACTTTATTGCTGGAGCCCATAGGCCATTACTATCTTTGTAGCTTATAAAGATATCCTCGTCCAAAAGATTGGCATTTCCATTCCCTTTTGCCCTTTTTGAGGAAAATATGAGAAACCTCTCATCAGCAGGAATAAGCGGCACGTATTCTGGGTAAGAAGAATTTATAGCGGGTCCTAGGTTGTAAATTGTTGTGTTGATTGGTTTGCTTTTCAACGCCACCCCGTTAGTACAGTTAGCAATATACCTGTCCACCTCTAAAACCTTCTTACTGTCATTAACATTTGCGGGAATAAACACACTTTTAAATTTCTCAAAATACCTCTTTGCTCTGTCAAACTCATGCATGGAATGAAATAGCTTTCCAATATTGAAATATATAGGAGCATAATCGTAATTCAGTGCTTCTGCCCTTTGTAAAAACTTTAGCGCTTCTTTTTTATTGTCAAGTTGCAGATAACAGATGCCTGCCAAATAGTTAATTTCTCCATCCAGAGGACGGATTGAATCTAATTTTAATAGCAATGGTAGCGCATCAGTGTAGGCATCAATTGCGAGTAGCTCTTTAACCTTTTTCTGCAGAGGCTTCAAGTTTTGAGAATACGAAGAAAGTCCTGCCAATAGAAAAACCAGAACTATTAGATATCTTTTTTTCTTTAGTGTTTGAATTGCCCTCATCTAAATCCTTTAAAATACTCTTTTAATTATTATTACCTTTAACGCAAAATTTCAATTCTCCATTATAATGCAAGTAACACAGGCAACCTTCATTGCAAGTAATACAGAGTACACTAAGTGTCCTGTTCCAGATAAGCCAGAATATGCATTTATCGGCAGATCGAATGTAGGAAAATCCTCCTTAATTAATAGCATCACCGGATATGGCAAACTTGCCAAGGTTTCAGCAAAGCCTGGTAAGACAAGATTATTGAATCATTTTTTGATCAACAACCAATGGTACCTTGTCGATCTACCCGGGTATGGTTGGGCCAAGGCGAGTAAGACAGAGAAGGATAAATGGAATAAGATGATTAGAGATTATTTCAACCATAGGGAAAACCTGCAATGTGTTTTCGTACTGGTTGACTCAAGAATAGAGCCGCAACAAATAGATCTTGATTTCATGAAATGGCTAGGCGAGAACCAGATCCCTTTCTGCATAGTTTTCACCAAATGCGATAAACAAAC
>DASVUU010000202.1:0-3521 GCA_036386935.1 Cytophagaceae bacterium
AGGTGGATGGATTTGGTGTAATAGTTAGATTAACACTATTTTGAGTTTTGCAAAGAGATGTCGGAAAGTTCGTCGTAAAAAGAGGACTTTTGTCAAAATTTATTACCACCTTATCAGGCACAGCGGGACAAGTTGTAGTAGCTTCTGCAGTTAACGTTAGCTCTATAGAACCGGCGTTTTTTTCTTCGGGTGTAAGTGTATAAGTTGTCTCTAAGGCTGCTGAATTTGCAAATCCGACTTGCCTTGGGCCTGTCCACTTTACAGGACTAGAAGAGCTTTCACCTTTCAATTGTATTGTAGTGGCATTGTCGCAAACGCTTTTGTCCGCACCGGCATTCACTGTAGGCTTGTCGGCAATTGTAACAAGTAGCGTATCAGCGATGGTAGGACAAGCAGAGTTGTTAGAACTTGTAGAAAGATAAAGTTTTACTTTTTTGTTTAATTTATCTGTAGCCGATACTGTGTAACTAGATTTTACGGCGTTTGAAGGTAGAAAAGTTCCTGCTGAAGAGGAAGCCCAACCTACGGTAACATTTGAAGGGAAAACTGTTCCCTCAACAGAGACCAATAATTCGGCGGCAGAGCAGACTGTTTGGTCAGCACCTGCTCTTACTATTGGAGGAAAGGTAATATCAACGTCATCAGTTCCGCCTCCTGGCGAACTATTATTTAAAGTAAACTTAACCACCCCTACTTCGTTCGCAGCTCTGGTATAAATCGGATTTAAAACATTAGGATCGGAAAAAGTGCCCTTACCACTCGTTGTCCAATTGAAAGTTCCAGGTTGGCCACCGTTGCCTGTGATCATTCCATTTAAATGAACTGTATCTGCGCACACTGATCGATCATCCCCTGCTTTTGGGGCGGTCAATTCTTCTAATGGTAGTTCTGTGGCATAATTAACTTCATTATTATGACCAAGCCCGAGCTGCCCTGTTGCATTAAAGCCCCATCCGTAGACTTTACTTTCGTCGAATGCAAACGATACATTGTCACCAATTGATAATTTGTTAATATTTTTAAGGGCAGTTTTATCAGCTTTCTGCACGGCGATCGGTAGCAATTCTGGAGTACTAGTAGGTCCCTTTCCCAATTGCCCCCCTATTTTACCTTCAAATGTATTGTTATATCCCCAACTTAAAACCTCCCCATTTAATAACGCTAAAGCATGAGCATATCCTGCAGCAATAGCACTCACATTGGATAAATTAGCGTTGCCGGATGAATTTTTTACTTTCTGCGGAAAGGGATTTGCGGTTGTGTTTCCCTGCCCTAATTGACCTCGGTCATTGTAACCCCAAGCATAAATTTCCCCTTTACCATCATCAGACAAGGCCATAGCAAACCTATCACCAGCCGCTATTTCTTTTATTTTAGGCAATGGCGTGCCATCAGAATTTCTGACAATATGTGGATATAAATCATTGGCAGAATTCCTTTCAAAATTACCCCCAATTGAATATACAATCCCGTTTTTGTCGAGCATTAATAAGTAATTATCGCCTGCAGAAATAGCTGCGATATTTGAAACATTTGAAGTTTTATTCTCTATCGATTGTAAAACATACCTTGGAGAGGCGGTGGATACGGTAGTACCATTACCCAATTGGCCAGACTTGTTGCTCCCCCAAGCAACAACTTCACCACTTTTTAGCAGTGCATAGCTTGAGAAATCCCCACCTGCAATGGAAACAATGTTCGTTAGGAGAGCATTCTTAGTTTCGCCCCCAACAACCTGTATTGCAGAAGTCTGATTAACATTATCTACATCTTCACAAGTTGTAGGCTTACCATCACCTAATTGTCCACAATTATTTCTGCCCCAGCTGTAAAGAAATCCGTCGCAGCCAAGTGCTAAACTGTGCCCTCCCGATCCTGCATCAATGAGTTGGAATTTTTTTGAGTCGTTGTTTGCGTTGGCTAAGGTCAATTTATTTACATTACCTCCCACTTTACCATTGCCCAATTGACCAGCATAATTCTCACCACTTGTATATACATTTCGATTTTTTAATGTCAATGTATGACGATAACCGCCAGTTATAAAAACATCAGGCTTCCCGGTGCATTGTGCTTGGAGTATACTAATAGCAAAAAGCTGTAAGAAAAAAGAAAAAAGCAGGCCGATAGCTTTCATGATAATTAGGAGATTTAAACAAATATAACTTAAAAAATTCAGCCAAGAAAATTTAAGGTATTGACTTTAAGTTATGTAGGCCTCTAATGGCTCGAAAAATGAAGCGGTTTCTTCTTTAATCGACAGATAATAAGCGCTGAATTATAATATATAAGGATTAGTAGAAAAAATTATAAATTATTCAAATGCGCTTTTTGCCTAAGTCCCATTCATTCAAAATTTTAAAAATTGCAATATTCCAACAAATGAGAGGAAACATTACACAACTCCACCCGTATTAAGCAGATTTCAACAGCTTCATAGTAGCCAATTGAAGCGAATGAATCATATACTAACGAGTGATTAGAAGTGTCCCTGTTTCTTGGCTATCGTCATACTTGATAATGTAATAGTATTGCCCATCTGGCAAATTCTCTCCATTAAAATCGTTGGTATACCCTCGTTTATAATAAACCTTGTTCTCCCACTGATTAAAGATCGTTACCTCATTGTCATACATTTCGATGTTTGCGATGTCCCAGACGTCATTCTTCCCGTCATTGTTAGGAGAAATTGCATTTGGTATCATACTCACATCTAGCCGCTTCTTTGGAAATTCAACACAATTGATATTAGACCAACTCTCTTGTGGATTTGATGCTTTTTCCTTCGCCTTCACCACAAAACATGGAGGTGTTTCACTCCTGGTTCCTACAAAAGAAACTTGAGTTACACTACCACTTACTTTTTCATATAAAGTTGAGCCCTGACCTCTTTTATCGATATAAACTTCATAGGATTCAACGCCTAACGGCCAGTTTGTGTAAGCCTCCCAAGTTAAGTTAAATACCGTATCGATCTCAGTAGGTTGGAAACTGAGCTTCATTGTTTTGTGCGGCACACTTTTGATGACCTCGTCGCAAGTATTCTTACCTGTGATTACATATTCATACGATCCATCGTGGTCCGGCAGATTATTGTCAATAAATTGCCTTTCTTTTACTTTTGCTGTACCTATAGAGACGAATTCATTGTCTTCAGGGGACTTCCTCAAGATTTCTAATTCACCCTTAGTGTTTTCCGGGAAAATCACTTGGAAGTTAATATAGTTGGCCCCCTCGTTATCCCTTCTTTTGCTCACTCCTCTGGTGACGATAGAAGGATTTTTGCCCAGAATATTGGCAATAGTCACCTTTATACTATCCGAAACATTT
The DNA here is from genome assembly GCA_036386935.1 of Cytophagaceae bacterium. GTDB lineage: Bacteria > Bacteroidota > Bacteroidia > Cytophagales > Cytophagaceae > DASVUU01. The sequence continues at coordinate 3,331 of DASVUU010000202.1, forward strand.
GCGCAGCCGTCGACTGGTTTCGTCGCAAGCTTTATATAAAAATTCCCTTTAATTATATCTGCGTCACTTAATTTGTAAATAGGCTGCAGAGCGGTATTATCTGGGAGGAAGGATCCTGTGCCATAGGAACTCCATACCACATCCGTAGGCGAGCTAACACTCCCCTTTAAGCTTATCGAACCATTGCTGGA
>DASVUU010000203.1:0-12203 GCA_036386935.1 Cytophagaceae bacterium
AATTTATGAGCAATATTGATTACAAATTAGTAATTAAAGACCAGCCGATTTACGGCCAAACCAAGGCTGGTTTTTATAATAATGAAAACACAGTCTATAGCACTAATGGGTCAACTACAAATACATCCTTCCAAAAATCGAAGCTATCCTTCGAGCTTACTGATCATTTAGGGAATGTAAGGGCACTGGTTTCTGGCGTAAAGAAATCCAGTGGTATGGCTGATGTACAAAGCTTGAAAGATTACTATCCTTTTGGGATGCCGATGTATAGTGATGCGGTCACTGAGAGAAGTCGGGTGTTCAATTCACCCACAAGCTCCCGGTATGAGTTCAATGGAAAAGAGGAAGATGCAGAGACTAATTCTTATGATTTTGGAGCTAGAGCATATGACAGTCGCGTAGGAAGATGGTGGAGTGTCGAGCCGTTATCTTATAGATATCCTGGATTATCCTCCTATGCATTTGTTGCTAATAATCCTGTAAATGCAATTGACCCTGATGGTAGAAAAATAATTTTTGTAAATGGATATTGGGCTAGGGGAATTATAGGCTGGGTGTTTGGATCTAAACAGCCCGGTAAAGAGTATTGGGGCGATAATTTCGAGAAAGCAGCGGCTAAGTTTTTTGGTGATAATTCTGGATTTAATGAATGGGTTGACGCTTCATCCACTTTTGGTGGCGATATGAGCGGCGATGAAAGATACGCTGCCGGCTATATATATGCGATGGACAATTATGACGCCCTTATAGATAACATGACCGCCGATGAAGTGTTTAATATTGTAACCCATAGTGAAGGTGCGGCGCATGGTGCAGGTATGGCGCAATATCTAATTGAAAAAGGCCATACCGTAAAAACAGTGGTCCATCTCTCGGCTGATGAGGGAGACGAATTTACTACTCCGGATGAACCTGAAACCTACCAGATGGCATATGAAGGAGATTGGGTTACAGGAAATAAGAAAATTACGGGGTCCGATAGATACGAAGTTATAAATAGGCCTGACTTAGGATGGCAGCACGTCCATGGGACTACTAAAAGCGCCTCTGTTTTTGGTTACGTCACTACGATGAGAAATCAAGCGAATACAATTAAACTTAAAACAAAGGAAACTAATAGTTCAGGTTCAAGGAGTAATAAAGGTGGTAAAAAGTCGACGGATACTAATTATTCGAAAATAGACTCATCTGGAAAGGTTAAAAAGAAATAATGTATAAGAAGCTTCTAGTAATACACGTGGTTTTTTTAGCATTAGCTGCTATAGATCTGGTAGCGGTAAGCTTTACAGACTTCAGCCTAAGAACTTCTTGGGCTGATAGATTCTTAATATGGATGGTCCTAATTACCGGCATTGGGGTTTTTGCTTTTTTTTTTAAAAAGCTTAGCATTGGGTTAAAGTTCTATTTTAGTGTATATCTTTTATATCCAGTTTTAGTGGGATGTCTCTTCTGGGTTGATAAGATTATGTTTGCTATAGTAGGATCCTTACTTTTCGCTATTGTTACCGTTCCCACGAGTTTTTATAATGAAGGTGGATATGATGTCCGACAGCGACTAGGCTTAATAGGGCTTCCCGAAGTTGAGCTTATAGAAAAAAAGGGGTTAATGGAGAAATATATAGGGGCATTAGAGAGTGAAAAATTAGCTAGAAAAATTTATAATTTTGAAATTATAAATCAAATCGGAGATTCAACTATCACAGTAATAAATAGAAAGGATACTTTTGTTTTTGTTAGATTATAGTGGCTTTTTCAATCCATAGTTTGACTTTATTGATGGTTTCCAATATTTCGCTTTAGATCGATAAGTTGTGGAGTGCAAATCAGGGATGTTGCCCCTTTCATGGAATAATTTAATAAGCCTTCATATCGAATATGAAAGATTGTGTTGCTATATTCATAATAAAGTCAGCCTGTTTCTTAGCCGTATTCACCTCTATTAGTCCGACCAACGCGATAGCCCAACAAAACCAAAGCCATTACAGCACCATCAATTCTAATCCTATCAACAGCACGGATTCAGCAAGCAACCAAGACAAGAAGAAGAAAAGTATTCAAAAATCGAGGTCGGATGCTCAGTGGAGAGAGAGGAAAACTCAAATGCTCTATCAAAGACAAAGGGCTATAAGAAGTATTAAGAAATAGGTGGCAAGATGTCGTCCCAATCGCCAGATGAGCCAACATCTACTGTTGGAGCTAGCCAAACTCAGCAGACTCTCAGTTACCTTTAAAATCCAATTATTACTCGACCGGGAGGCTCTTTTTTACAATAAATAACAGGCAAAAAAAAGACAGACCCAAATGGACCTGTCTTGCATAATTTAAATACTAATTCACTCTAATCAACCAGTACACTTATCCGTTGCGTCGTCGCGCCTACCGCAGATACTGAATAGATCCCTTTTGGTAGTCCACCTAGATCAAGTTTTTGTTCCAAAGAGTTATTTATCTGTTTATTGAAAACTAATTTGCCAGTTCCGTCCCACACCTGTAGCTCATAGAAACTCTCGTTGGGTAGGGTAAGTGTAATATTACCATTACTAGGGTTAGGAAATGCTTTAATGCTTAACGCTATACTTGTAAGTCCTTCTGACGCGGTAATGGCGCCTTTTTTTTTCTGAGCGAACAACCAGTCTGCCAAGCCATAGCCTTTTCCTCTTCTATGGTAAGTATGTAGCCAAACAAAATGAGGGTCATAATCCTTCCCGCTGGGCTCTGGGACTTCATCGTATCTCACATTTCCTCCCGCTGCTTTAAGAGCCGCCACCAACTTTCTGGTATTTTCAGTGTTTACAACGAAATCATCTTTTCCATGAAATGTCCATATTGGAATATGCTTGATGAGGGACATCTTACTTGGGTCACCATATCCACAGATAGGAATTGCTGCAGCGAATAGGTTTGGAAATCTGGTCAGACTTGCCCAAGTTCCCCCGCCACCCATAGATAACCCTGTTTGATAAATTCGATTGGAGTCGATGCTATAAGTCTTTCTTAGTTCTTGGATAATGTTAATGTAGTTTTGGAGACCTTCAGATATCGTAATATCGTCCTGATTATAATTGCCTTTGCTCCAGTGTGAGTTCGCCCAGGTTTCGCCGTTTCCATGCAAATTAGGTGCTACAATGAATGAGGGATATTTATTTTGAATAGAATCATCTGCCCAATAAAGACAGCCATCATTAGCAGTTACTTGTGCATTGTTTTGCCAATCAAATTCCCCAGCGCCATGGAGAAATCCTACTAAGGGATATAGTTTGGTTTTGTCATAGTTTTTAGGTTTGAAAAGTCTGTATTTCATCACGGTTTTTGTAACCGGGTTCGTATAACTGCCCTCCTCAAAGTCCGCTATAGATGCAGCGAAAGTAAGCTGGACAAGCAGGCACAGGCTGAAAAAGAGCAGTGTCGTTTTTTTGTAAAGTGAAGTCATAGATTAAAACGTTTAGGGGTGGTGATCTTTCTAAAATTTACGACCGTAGTAAAGAATCATTTTCTACTTCGATATTGAGAAAGTTATAAAAATACTTGTAATATTTATAAATACAAACTCAAATTAGAATTAAATGTTTGTCCGATATCTTGATCCAAGCAAACTCCTATTTTTAGATTATTTGAGCCCTGACCAAGCAACACCTTTTTAGCTTAAAGAACTTTATTTGGCATATTCAAAACTTGGCACTACCTCTGCCTATTCTTTTGGGGATTTACTTAATAAGCGACGATAGGAAAGATTATAGGTAATACTGGACTTTAAAAACATTAGCAGTCAAATAATGAGTAAACTAATACTAAATGATAACTGGCACCGACCAGTAGTTTTTAAGGCTGTAATGATCGTACTACTCTCTGTAGCACTGTTTTCGTTAGCTGCTTTTTATGCTTATAAAAGCTTCGACTCATTGATCTCGTCAGTAAATTATTTGGTCAACCCAGGCAAAAAGCTTGATGTACTGAATAAGCTAGTGGAGGACAACGCTACGATAGATTATAATTTCAGAATGTATGCTCTGACGAAAGATACCACACATCTGATTAATTATATGTCCCATTCTCGCCGCTTTGAAGACCGCCTGAAATCTTTGAAAACTGTACTCTCAAAAAATAAAGGGGAGATCAAGGAAGCCGATTCTATAAAGGTTTTATGGAACAATAAGAATAAGGATATTCTAGAAATGATTAAACTTTTTAATATGGAAAAGGTGTATGAAGAGATAGATATACCAGCAAAGATCACAACAGCCGACACTGTTGCAAAGAAGGAAACACCTGTTGTAACCAATTTTTTCAAAAGGCTAGGCCGAATATTCTCGAAAAAGAAAGATTCTACTGCAAGCGAGCCGCAAAGAAAAATTAAGAAGCCAATAAAAGGGAAAGAAATTGTCAAAGATTCGGTAAATACAGATAGCCTAGTACTTAAAGCGATAGGCGACTACAAAAACAAGATAGATGGATACGAAAAGAACTTAAATAAAATAGGAAAGGAAATATTTGTGAACGATTTTCTCATTCGAGAAAATCTGCACCAGATGATAGAAAACATGAGGCGTGAAGAGATCACGCAGTCGTCAGATGCGAGAGAAGAGGCACGTAGGACTGTAATCAAATCATTTTTTCAAATGCTTATTCTAGGCGGTGTATGTCTTGCGATAAGTTTACTGCTTATTTATCTTATCTATCAAGACGTGAGCAATAGTAACCGTTATAGATTGGAACTGATACAGGCAAAGATAGACGCTGAGAAAGCCGCAAGAAGTAAGGAGGAGTTTTTACTCACCATTTCCCATGAGCTTAGAACGCCCCTTAATGCTATTGTAGGATTTTCAGAACAGATGTCAAACTTGGATCTTAACTCCAAACAAAAGCACTATAATGACATAGTTATCAAATCTTCCGAATTGCTAATTCAGACAGTAAATGAGGTGCTAGACTATTCAAAGCTTGAAGCTGGGAAATTCGTTCTAGAAAACAACCCGTTCAATGTGAAGGAAGTGGTCCAGGAAGTTATTCAGTTATTGCTTCCAAAGGCAAATGAAAAGAACATAGGGCTTCAACTAAAAACAGAAGGCGTAGCGTTTAGTAATGTCTGTGGCGACCCGTATAGGCTCAGGCAAATATTGATAAATATTGTATACAATGCTATAAAGTTTACGGAGTTAGGTGAAGTGAAGATGGAAGTATTTGAGTCGGAAATTGGTGATGGCTCAAAGATCAACTTGACCTTTGTGGTTACAGACACTGGGGTGGGGATTTCTCAAGAGAAAATTGACCTGCTTTTCCAAGAGTTTATGCAAGCAGAAAGTTATACTTCTCGAAAATTCGGCGGTTCTGGTTTGGGCCTGGTGATATGTAAGAAACTAATTGAAGCACAAGGGGGAAACATTCAAATGGAAAGTAGACTTGGTTTGGGAACAAAGGTGTTGATTGAGATCCCATTTGAGGTATCCAGGGTAGAAGCGAAAAAGGCTACATTAAATACACACAATATATCTCCCAGACTACATCTACTAAAAGTCTTGATAGCAGAGGATGATGAACTAAGCGTATTATTGTTGCATTCAATATTTTCGAAGTATAACATTGAAGCGGATATAGCCTCGAATGGAGAAGAGGCCTATAGAAAATTTGAGATAGGGCATTATGACGTAGTTATAACAGATATGCAAATGCCACTGATGAATGGAGTACAACTGCTTGAAGCTGTTAGAAATCATTTTGATAGAACGAAGAGCCAAATTCCATTCCTGCTTCTAACGGCCAACGTGCAAGTTATAAAACATGCAGTCCTTCAATACGATAAAACCGATACCCTGCTAAAACCATATAAAGCACATGAATTATTAACCAAGATAAGTGCGCTTACGAACTCCGGTGAGCTCGAAATACCTGTTCCGTTAATGGAAAAAGTGGATAAGCCAAGCTTTCACGAATTTGCTCAGGGGGATAAAGAGACAGAAGATGAGATAATGAGGGTAGTAATAAGAAGCTGCGAGGATTATATAGCGAAGCTTAAAAGATATCCACTGATGGTATCCAGCAGAGAAATAGAAGAATTAACTCATAAATTAATCCCCGTATTCATTCAGCTAAGGGCTATTCACCTCTCGCCACATTTGAACAAGCTAGAATCTGTGGCTCGACACGGCCAGGAGGCGGAAATTAAAGAACTGTGTGAAGTAATAATCAAAGAATCCACAATAGTGTTAGAAAACATCAAATCAGGCCTATGAAGGAATGTGGATATTATATTGTTTGATTTTATTGTATAACGTTTTGCGGTCTATATTTAGAATTCGAGAAGCCTTCGCCTTGTTATAGTCCACCTTCTCCAACACCAATCTGATGTTTTCTTTCTCTGTTGTTTCTGACAAAGCCTTAAGGTCGTGAGGATTCTGAGGTGTGGTAGCTGCGTCTTCCAAATATAACAACTCCTGTGGCAGGCTGTCTTTGTCGAGGTAGCTACCCCTAGCCATTAGTACCGACTTCCGTACTATATTTTTCAATTCACGAAGGTTTCCTGGCCAGGAATAGCTTAACAAATAAGGAAATGCTTCGTCGTCGATCCCAATGATATTTTTACCGAGTTCTTTGTTAGAATTTTGTAAAAAATAATTTGCAAAGAGCGAAATATCCTCTCTGCGTTCTCTTAAAGGCAGCACTTTGATTCTGAACTCGTTTAATCTATGAAATAGATCCTCCCTGAATTTGCCATTTTTTATTACTTCCACCATATCGTCATTGGTAGCGGCTACAATTCTAATATCTACAATAATATCTCTGTTTGAACCGACTTTTCGGATTTTCTTTTCCTGCAACGTCCGTAAAAGTTTTACCTGATTGTCATAGCTAAGATTTCCTATTTCATCCAGAAATATTGTTCCGCCGTTAGCAAACTCCAATAGACCTTGTTTGTCATTTAAAGCACCACTAAAGGCACCTTTTACATGCCCAAAGAACTCGCTCGCAAACAAGGTGTCAGATAGTGAACCGCAATCTATCGCTACAAATGGCTTAGATCGGCGAATGCTCTTATTGTGAATCATTCTGGCAATCTGCTCCTTGCCTGTTCCGGTCTCTCCTGTAATAATCACAGATAGCTCTGTCGGAGCTACCAATTCAACATATTGCTTTACTTTAATTGAAGATGAACTCACTCCTTCGATAAAATCCACTGGGATTTCAGACTTAAGTTCGGGTGCTTTTTTGCTGGTGAAATTTAATGCATTATGCACCGTATTGATTATTTCGTCCGTATTTAACGGTTTGCTTACATAATCGAATACACCCATTTTTATGGCTTGTACCGCCACCCTAACGTCTGTAAATTTTGTCATCAAAATAATTGGTACCTCAGGCTTCAGTGATTTAATTTTCATAACTAAATCAAGGCCCTCCACATCGGGTAAGCGGAAATCGAGAAGGATTACGTCAAAATCATTATTTTTTAACTTGTATAGGCAGTCTTTACCATCGCATGAAGTGGTGGTATTAAAATTCATTTTAGTAAAGAATTTCTCTAACATGAGCCTGAATGATGGCTCATCGTCCACGATTAATATATCGTTAATCTGTTTCAATTTTTGCAAATCTAAGGGGGTTGACCGAGTTAGTATTTCTCACAATATCAATAAGAATTATGCCAACTATTTGATATATCAGAAATGAAGAGTGAAGGTAACCAGCTAACAACAAAGCATAATTCTTCGGAACAGAAAGTTCTGTTCAACAAGCAGTCTGAACTCGTGCTAGTACTCAATCTGCATGGCATGTGAGTCTAAAACTGCTATTTTGCCATTCTTTGGTATCGGTATAATGGGTAAAGTATCCACACATTTAGAGAAGTTATATAATCATTGTGGGCTAGGAATATATTAGTCGAAGCTTTTGATATTTTCGGCGCAAAAATCTTCTTCTTAGAAGATTCAGACAACTTTATGAATGTGTATATTAAATCTACACAACTGTTGATCTTCAAGATGAATGCCAATCATTATTTTTACAGCGATAAACCACACGGGTAGTGGTGCCGACAATGTCGACTAAATTTGCCGGAGAACCTCGAGTTGGGACTTATAAGGGATCTATTAGATCAAATCTAGTCTTCTACAGCAACAGTAACAATATCGGCAATACCTAATCAAGCGGGAAAATTGGGATCAGGAAGTTTGTTGCTTTTAGAACTTCGGAAAAGCTTTCGCAAAAGCTTGCTGCCTTTTGTGCAATTCAGCCAACTTGTCTTTTGCTCTGCTAAGTAAATACCTAGAGACGCCTTGACTTATATCAAGTAACTGACCAATTTGTTCATGAGAATATCCATCAATGACATAAAGATTAAAAACTAACCTTTTTTCAAATGAAAGTTGATCCATAAAATGCAAAAGATCAACAGGCGTCAACTCCTCTTTCGGGTTAAAAAATCCTACCGACGCATCGGAGACCGTCTTTGGCTCATAAAATTTTTCCTTTATCTCCTCAAGAACTACATTAACAGTAAGGCTACATATCCAACTATCAATGGAATCTGTGGCACTGTTATATTTATTTAAGCTATTGAATATATTGATAAATGATTTCTGAAAAATCACATCCGCCTCCTCGTTCGAATAGGTGTACCTTCGGCAAATGCTCATTACCTTACTACCAAAACGATCGAAGAACTTGCGTCTAGCCTGCGGCCTATTGGCTATACATCTTCTGATTAAAATATCAATATCTACATTTTCATCATTAGTCACGGCGCGATTGAATTCAATATTACGCTCTAAAAATAAATATTGCCAACATCAATCCACTTGACAAAAATCAATTAAAACATGCCGTTATTTGAACAAGCATCTTAATTTCTCTCGAAAAAGGAGCCTAAAAGAAGAAACTAAAAAATGAAGTAATAATTGCTCGTTTGAGATGGCTGGAATGTGAGGCAATAGAAATTTTTAAGAAGTTTTGAAGAAATTGCTAGGTAAGAAGATACTACCGCCCATTATGAATGACACTGGGCGGCTGAGTTCTAAAATTCAAATCCTGCAACCTTGAGATCATCCCAAAAATGAGGGTAGGATTTGTCTACAACTTCAGGATGTTCGATTGTTAGTTTGCCTAACAGACCTAGAGGTGCAAACGCCATAGCCATGCGATGGTCCTTGTAGGTCTCTATTGATGGATCTTTAATATAGAATGTGCCGGGAACAATTTTGTAGGTAACATCTTTTTCTACTTCTTCCATCACAGCACCAAACTTCCAAAGCTCATTTTGTAAAGCGGCTATTCTGTCTGTTTCTTTGATTCTTAAGCTTTCTAAGCCGCTCATGGTGCATTCCACACCTTTGGCCGCGGCTACAACCGCTATTGTTTGTGCTAGGTCTGGGCAGTCTGTAAAGTCCCAGGAAAAATCTTTTAATGCATCAGTCTTTTCTAAAAGCAAGCCATCGCCCGTGAAGGTAGATTTTACTCCCAGGTTCTCCATGATGGTTGCAACAGCACTATCACCTTGTAAAGATTCCTCAAAATAGCCTTTCAACAAAATTTGACTTTCTGAAGACAAAGCAACAATGCTATACCAGTAACTTGCAGCCGACCAATCCGATTCGACTGTATAATTGTTGTAGATATATTCTTGAGAAGCAATGGAAATGATATTCCCTTTCCATTCCGAACTAACACCGAAGTGTTTCATAAGACTCAAAGTCATTTCGATATAAGGCTTAGACCCAATCTTTCCTTCTAACTCTAGGATTAACCCTTGTGGCAGAATGGGAGCTACCATCAAAAGTGCAGTGATGTATTGGCTGCTTACGTCACCTTTTATTTTCAAATGATTTGTTTTAACATTCTCTTTATTGAAATCCTTTATTTCAAGAGGAGGATAGCCATCTTTTTGGAGGTAACCGATAGCGGCGCCTAATGAACGCAATGCATCCACTAATAATTTGATCGGTCTTTCGCACATCCTCTTTGTGCCTGTCAATACTTTTTCTTGTCCGGTAATAGCTAGATATGCGGTAAGAAATCTCATTGTTGTTCCTGCATCAATTACGTCAAGCACATTGTCTTCAGATGCAAGAAGTCTTATCATCGTTTGTGTGTCCCGTGCATTTGATAAATTATCTAGCTTGCAGCTTTTCCCAGACAGCGCATTTATGATCAGGACGCGATTGCTTTCGCTCTTAGACGCGGGAGGGGTGACCGTACAATTAATTTTACTTGAAGGATGCTGTAAGGTGATTTCTTCTTGGTTCATAGTAAGGTATAGTGAAAAATTGATTCACGGATTTCTTTAATAGTTACGGGGGCGTTGTATAGGGCTTTTCCGACCTTTTCAAGCAGAGTACATTGGATTTGATTGTTCTCGTTTTTTTTATCCTGAATAGTCAGTGGGAGGATTTTTTCCATATCAAACTCAAAAATTTCAACCTTACCATAGACAGAAACAATGTATTCCTGAATACGATCAAGTTCAGTTTTTGATATAAGGTCTTTTTTGTACGAAATAAAAGCTTCGCAGATCATGCCAATGGCAATGGCTTCCCCATGTAACAATCGCTTGGAAGGAATATTTAGAAAATAACTTTCAATAGCATGTCCAACGGTATGTCCGAAATTGAGAATCTTTCTTAATCCCTTTTCCTCTGGGTCTTCCTGGGTTACCTTAGTTTTAATAGCAACGGAATGAAATATAAGCTCCTCCCAGACCTGGGATTCAAAGGGAGTTTTACTGATTTCCTTCCATTTAATTTTATCTGCAATCAAGCAATGTTTTATAATTTCAGCAAAGCCAGATCTTAGTTCTGCCTTGCTTAAAGTTTTAAGAAAATCAGGATAAATAAAGACCGCTTGAGGTTCTTTGAATACGCCAATATGATTTTTGAAGCTATTAAAGTCTATCCCTAGTTTTCCTCCAACACTGGCATCTACCTGAGAAAGCAAAGTGGTAGGAATTTGTACGAAGTCTATCCCTCTTTTATAAGTAGCGGCGCAAAAACCTCCCATGTCTCCTATGACACCTCCGCCTATATTTACCATCAAAGATTTCCTATCCATGGCAAGATCAGTCATGGTCTGCCAAATAGCTTCGCAAGTCTTTAGTGTCTTATATTCTTCTCCACTTTCTATTTTAATCACAAACTTTCGTTCCGGTGTTGAAAGGAGCGGTAAGCAATGTTGATGAGTGTTTTCATCTGAAAGGTATAGAACAGAGGAGTAGCTATTTTTACTAAGAAAACCATCGACATCTTGTGCTATGTTTTTTGAAAAAATAATTTCCGAAGCAGACATTGGAATTTTTTAGGACGGGGGCAAAGATAATTAATTACTCTTAGTCCATTCCGCGAATGGAAGAATTTTATTGAATGATGGACACTGTGGTAGAGATAGTGCATAAAAAAAGCCATTCCCTGGGAAATGGCTTTCGATTCAAAGTTCTTAAAGTTTAAGCTTTAGACTCTTCAATTTTCATGATTTCTGTCTGTTTTCTTATAGACTCTTCATGGATAATTTTATAGATCTCAGTGATGAATGGCTCACTAAGGCTCATCTTCTTAGCCATATCCGCTCTGTTTTTCATGATCTCATCCCATCTTTTTACTTGGAAGGTAGTCACGTTATTATCTTTTTTATATTCGCCGATTTTTTCAACTACTGCCATACGAGCTGCCATCACTTCGATAAGTTCTCGGTCGATATTGTCTATCTTTTTTCTTAGATCTTCTAAGTGATCAATGAAATCTTGATTGTCAGAGGACACTTCTCTTATTTTCAACTCGGCAAGGATTTCGCCAAGTCTTTCTGGAGTAATTTGTTGATCGGCGTCACTCCAAGCATTTGCAGGGTCAACGTGGGTCTCGATCATCAATCCGTCAAAGTTAAGATCCATTGCCTTTTGGCAAATTTCAAATATAAGATCTCTCTTTCCTGTAATATGGCTAGGGTCACAAATGATTGGAATTTGTGGCGCAATGCGTCTCAATTCAATTGGAATTTGCCAAATAGGAACATTCCTAAATTTTGATTTATCGTAAGTAGAAAAACCTCTATGGATTGCTCCAAGATTTGTAATTCCAGCTTTATTTAATCTTTCGAATGCTCCAATCCACAATCCTAGTTCAGGGTGAGTAGGATTTTTTACTAAAACAGCTACATCTTTAACACCTTGCAACGCGTCAGCCATTTCCTGCATCGAGAAAGGACTTACGGTTGTTCTAGCGCCTATC
>DASVUU010000204.1:0-2223 GCA_036386935.1 Cytophagaceae bacterium
CTCCTGCTAAAGAAAGAATTGAAATAAAAAATATGAGGCTTAGAACTCCAATCGCTTTTTTTATAATCAGTATTGTATTGACAGCTAAATTATCAATTATTAATTAATATAGACTGCTTTGTATTCGAGTGACTCAAAAGGTTTCATGAGATGATTGACAATAGTAATTGTAAAAGCAATATTAAGAGTCACCCTGCCGCGAGTAGTAATTCCGAGTTGAACTGCTATTTACCTTCTACCCCACCTACTTGTCACAAGCACTTCTATGCTTCTGACGCATGAATGAGAGTTGATAAAAATGCTTGGCTTCAAGGTTTCCTCAAATTTTAATGCGGAGTAATCGAGGTTCTAATGCATAATAAGGTTTTACCACTAAGTCCTGTAAATGATTAGGTAGTTTCTTAGCAATGATTACAAGAACATTACATTTACTGCTCCTCATTTGAACGGTTCAGGAGTGCAATCTTTGATTAATTCAATGGTATGGGGAATAGATAACATAAGCAAACAGAAATATCAAAAGTTCTATTTGAGCCTGATGAAAAAAAAACAAATTTTATTGGGAACGAAGGTTAGAATATGCGGTCATGTACTTGAAACTGAGATTTTTTATATTCATTCGAAAAATTAAGGTCGCTCTTTAGGATTTCAATGTTAACATTAATTTAGAATTAAACCTCTTATTATAAGCCTATTATAAAATCATTTTCAATTTATTACAAAATATAAATACAATTATGATAACATTTCGCATTGTTAAGGTACTAGCATTTATTGCCACATTTTCTATAACTTCAAAGATATCTGCGCAGCATTCACTGTCTGATGTCACTAAAGGTTTCAGCCAAACATATGGCTGGCCAATTCACGCATCCAAGAGCAATGCGAGAACTTCTGCAATAGAAAAGCGAGGGCGTCCACTACTAATCAAGTCTTACGAGTGGATAAACGAAACAAATGATTGGGACCTTACAACTACTGTCAAATCCACCTGTGACCTTTCTGGTAATCTTTTGCAGGTACTAAGATTTGATGGCTTAAGCGATAGCCTAGGGAGATCATTTTACGATTATCATTCAAATGGTCAAATGTCATCCCTGTTGATGCAATGGTTTGACTCTAATCGCAAAACATGGGTAAACGAATTCAAGGTTGCTTTGGACTTTGACGCTCATGGAAATTTGACATCGACCCGAACGTTTAATTGGATCATGCACTCAAAGACATGGATGGTTTCCTTCGAGAATACCATTGTCTATGACGAGTTAGGAAGAACAATTGAGAAAATCGAACAAAGTGCATATTCAGACTTACATACCAGGACTACCTCTACTTACGTAGGCTCTGAAGTTCAACCTGTGGCAACCACATCTTATGTTCGTCAGGGAGAAACCTGGCTTCCTACAGCAAGATCTTCACAAAAATTCGTAGACGGTAAGTGGACCTCGTCTATCCACCAATCCTGGAACGGAATGAACTGGGCTGACTCAAGTCGGACTACCATCACTTATAGTTCAGACGGTTTGACTGGTATAGAAGAGCGCTTCGTCAATGGTGTATGGACGCCAAAGGTGAGATTCACTTCTATTGAGGATGCCGCAAAGAAGACTTTTATTTCTGAATTTTTTGAAAATGGGAAATGGACAACCTCAAGAAGTACGAGCTTTATAGATAGTCACGGTAATGATGCCGGTCACGTAAACGAAATTTATTCTGAGGGCACATGGCGCATTCAATCATATTCATACTTGACACATACATATAATAGTGAGGGTGACGTGATAGAAACAATAGAAGAAATTAATGATGACGGCACCAAAAGTAAATTAAAGACTGTTTACGAGGATTTCTATTATCCAGAAGCGACAAGCATTTCTTCAAAATCAAACGAGGCTTCATTGCTAGCCTTCCCAGTCCCGGTCAAAGATATAGTAACAGTACAAAATACATTTGCCGAAGAAGGTGTTTTTACTTTGAGTGATATGGTTGGAAATGAAATTTCTTTTTCTCTAGAAAAAGGCGGCAGCAAAAAGATAGACATTTCCGAGTATCCGTCAGGAGTGTACATCTTAAATATCGTTACATCATCAGGGAAAAGAGCTTTCCAGAAAATAATTAAGGAATGATACAACAGTATGCGAGCAAAAATATTATTTTGACCGATGCTCGCGGGTGGAAGGAGATAAAATTGTCATCAATTCCACTTCAAAAAATTTAATAAAA
>DASVUU010000205.1:0-6081 GCA_036386935.1 Cytophagaceae bacterium
CCAGTCCAAAGTCCTGCAGTACCATCCAATACTCTGATGAGAGCGGTTCCGCTCTTAGCCACTATACCACCAAAGCACATTTCTACATCTATTCGCTCGATCCTATAGGTAACTGTGGAAGCAGGGGTCACAAGCCTTGTAACCAGGTTAGTGAAAACGTTTTTGATGGTGTCATTTACAAATCCGTCAGAATATATAATGGTTTTGGGAAGCGCTCCAGTAAGTGCGAAAGTAAGCAAGGTAGACTCCCCGGGGCAAAGCGTATCGGCCCCAGCGAGTGCACCACTGCCTGGGACCGGGTAAGGGTCAAAGTTCCATCCAGCATTGCCTCCCTGATCATTTGCATTTCCTCCGCCTGTAAAACTAGCACCTCCTGACGCATCTATATCTCTTATATAGATGAAGTCGGCACAAACTCTACCAGAGGGCTTGGTCCAATAGACTGTGCTACCAGCGGTCACAGACTGCACATAAATAGGCCCGGAACCTGTACCGATAGCACCTATATGCGTATTAGCACCAAACGTTTGCGTTGTACCATCCTGAAAAACGTATATCCTGTCCGGGGTAAAATGCAACGAATCAACAAAAGTATTACTTCCATTGAGTAATGTGATAGAGGTGAGCCTTAAATTCCTAAAAGTATTGTTGCCATATATAGATATTTTAGACAAGTCATCATCCAGTAAGTGAACCGTTACCGTATTATAATTTTTATCGCCTAGATATGATTCGTTGCCACCACCACCATGACTGTCAGCAGGAAGAATCAACGTAGATGTACCTGCGTTGAAGTTGAAGTTAGGTCCCCGGGCATCCCAGTCCGCATAACACCAGCATGTCCCACCATTGATTGTAACCTTTGAGGACCCTAAATTTAAAGTTCTAGCGCTTGTATAGTTTGCATTAAACCCATTAAAATTTACATCTACCCCATTGGTATTTAAAGTACCTGAGATTAAATGTACTCTACCAGTTGCTTCTGTATTTGATGTTGAAAAGGAGTCAAGGAATGTATATGTACCCCCAGTCGATTCTATGTAAATATCGCCACTTTGAAAGATCCTGCCACCGGTAAAGATGGTATTTGTACCTGTCCCTTTAAAATGAATATTTCCTAATAAGTCGTCGACGGTCATATCAGGAATAAGTTTTATAGAACCGTACACATACAGCGCATCGCCTTTAGGGCCGGCAAGGCTGGGATTATATAAAGCACCGGTCCAATCCATATTTTTGAAAGACGCAGGGTTTATATCGATTGTTACTACTTCCCCTACTCCGGTAAATGAACTCGCATTAAAAAATACATTGTCAGCTAAAGTTGGGGGACACGCGCCGCCAATCCCACCCGAAGTAAGAGACCAATGGGCCATGTCGCTCCAGTTTCCACTTCCTCCTACCCAATATAAAGTTCTTGGAGGTAGTGTGCCGATCACCCATCCAGTATTACCTCCTTGATCTATAGAATTAGATGCTGTGAAGAGCGCGCCACCTGTAGCCTGAGCATTTTGAAGATTGACATAGCTTACGTTTACAGATCCAGTAGTTTTTGAAATAATTCCCTGCGCGTCCCCTGAAGATTTGATGATGATATAGTTTGAACAATCCCCATTGGCGTTCAACACTGCGCCACCAATTAACCTAATTATTTTATCCTCAAATACAGTATAACTTTTGCCTGGAGAAAAATTAATAGAATTTCTAATATCAATGGATTCTTCAATTTTAGCATTTCCAGAAAAAGAAAGATTGTTAAACGAATTGTCGCTATCAGCTATTCTAGCAACTGCTTCAGTATTCAAAAAATTTACATTATAATATGTTAGTCCCCCACCTTTAAAAACCGTTTGTACGTTCAATACAAGATTTTCTACGTTTATTGTTGAGGTCCCGCTATTTAGAGTAAAAAGATTTGAATTAATAAACCAAGAAGGCTCGTCAGACCAATCAGGATTATCGCTATTGATCGTTACCAATGAACTACCCAGATTTAATGTTCTACTAAGCCCTTTGTCCTCACCATAAAATCGTTTTGCCGTGACTTTGAAATTATTTGTTGTTAAGGTCCCGCCAAACAACGAAAGGACCCCAGTTCCCATTTTGCCATCCACACCTCTTACTTGCAAATCATCATTGAGAGAATATGTACCGGTCCCTGTAAAGGTCACGGGTCCCGTAAAACTTTGCCCCGCTGATGTGACAGTATGGGCGGCTGAACCCCAGAAATTCGTAGGTTTGGTCAAAGAATTGGCCATGCTAGGAATGAATGCCAATGACCCATATACATTTAAAGAAACTGGAAGTACGCCATTGCTCACAAACGTAGGATTATTTGAAGCGCCAAGCCAGGACATATTTCTACAGTATGCATTGGTTGAATCAATTATGACCTGTTGATTTGAAGATGTAAAAGAGTTGGCATCAAAATAAACGTTATCCAGGGGGGTAGGCACGCATCCTGACGGCGCACCTCCGCTAGTGAAAGACCATTTATTTCCGTCATTCCAATTTCCTGTTCCCATAATCCAGTATAGGTCTTTCCCTACTAAGCTATTGAAAGTAATTCCTGTATTAAGTGAATTATCAATGCTATTATTTGCTGTAATGGCAGCACTGAAGTTCATATTGAATATTACAGTATAATTGACAGTGCTTCCGGCCCATGTCGAAGCAAAGAAGCTTGCTGATTCTCCGTCTACAATTCCGCTTGATCTGATGCTGATGAGACCAGAACAATCACCGTTAGCCGTCAGTACCGCTCCGTTGGAAAGAAATTGAGTCGTAGAGTTTTGAAAAATATACTCGTTTCCTTTTGTCAAGGTCAATGAACCTTTAATTGTATTGCTGCCCCTCACAGTAGCCGCGCCATTAAACCTCAAGTTTGTAATGACGTTATTGTCCTCAATAATGAAATTAGTCCTCGAAGTGCTGGTTATGTTATAATAGGTAGCCCCACCTCCGAGGAAATTGGCAGAGCCATATATCCTATCCTCGAAGGCGGGGTCGACATTTTGGAAATCTACCAAGATATTAGACGTACCTGGGTTTAACATGAGCCCTGCCAATGTCAAATTCCAAAAAACGGGGTTCCAACCATCCTGTGAAGGCCCGGTCAACATTAATTTCGAACTGTTGAGATTTAGATTTCGAGTAAGGTTTGAATTGGAATAGAAATACCCCATGGTGATCGATTGCGATCCAAAATTTAAGGTTCCCGAACGATGGTCAATTCCACCCAATGTATTCAAATTGCTTGAAAAGGTCCAAGTACCCGTACCCTCGAAACTAAAGGCTAATTTGCCAAAATAGCTATTTAATTTGATGCCTTTGGTGTCAATCGTATTTCCTATGGAGCTGGATAAAAATCGAAATGTGCCAACATAAGATAAGGGCCTCATTCCAACAGCGAGAATTAGGCTGCCAAAAATTTCCAATTGACTAGAACCTATCATCGTGGGTCCATTTGCAGCCCCAAAGTAAGTAAAGTCGGACCCTGTCCAATTCATTGTTGCGCAGACACCCGGGATATCCATTTCAAGTGACTGGGCAGCCGAATTGAATGAGTTTTTATCGAAGAAGACGTTATCATTAGAGGTGGGGACTTGTACATGAAAAGTTGAGCCTCCAGAGCTTGTGGCCCAGTGAGTTGTATATTCTGACCATTTTCCAGTTCCACCTACCCAATAATAATCAGTGGCCGATACGCGAAACGTGCTGAATATTAGAACTATAGAGGTAAATAGGAGAAATTTCATAGCTTTTTATTGTGAGGAAATATTTCAATCGAAACTACTTGTCGGAATGAATCTAATTGAACTACAAGTAGTTAGTATACGACTGTTTAAAAAAACTTGTTCTTCTTTATACAGTATTTAGACATATAATTTTCCATCCCATATGAACACTAGTATTTTGTCGGCGAAAGGGAGATTATATAAGACAACCAGGCTGACGTTTTTCACTCAAGCAAAATTTATTACTCTTAAAGACTTTGTTATTAGTTAAATATGTAGCGAGATAACAAGATGAGCCTATTGCCAGCGAAAACCTGGGTTAGTAATATCTATATAAGTTATCTTAAAAACTCAGATTGAAAAGTAGGGATGGCGGGACAAGCCGATCAAGATTAGAGGAGGTCTGGACACATTTTCTAAACAGCGTGACAACGTTAGACTCCCGATCAGGGAGCTTTCCCCGGAGCAGCTGGTTGTAATGGAGAAAGAATCTAAGTGGCCAGCTTTAGTATAATCACTTCAAAGGCTATATTATGCCAGTAACTTCTCCCATTTTTAAACCTATGTCTATTAAACCAATCATACGGCCCTATCGCGATTCTGATAAAGACCGTCTTATTTCAATATTAAGATCGAACACGCCTAAATATTTTGCATCGGAAGAGGAAGTACATTTAAGCTCTTTTCTTGAAAACGAGTTGCAGATGTATTTCGTGATTGAAGTCCAACTTCAAATTGTAGGCAGCGGTGGCATAAACTTCGACAAAAATAATATTCTAGCAGTCTTAAGCTGGGATCTCATTCACCCAGATTTTCAAAATAAATCTTTGGGAACCCTCCTTGTAAACTATCGGCTTCAACTTTTAAAAACACATAATACCATCGAAAGGATCTCCGTGCGGACGTCGCAGCACGTCTATAAGTTCTATGAAAAGCAGGGGTTTGTCTTACAAAGCATTGAAAACGATTATTGGGCCATAGGCTTTGACTTATATGAGATGAGTATGTCGAGGGCAAAATAGCATTGACAGTGATTTACTTACACTGATAGTTTTCATTATTAATATTCTTACCGTTATTACAGCAAGTAAGCTCATTCGAAGTGGGCTAATAGGAAATCACTTACAAAATTCAGTAGCGCAGGTATGACTTTGTGGAATACTGAAGCTTTGAAATTCCCCAAAAAGCTTTGTGCCTAAATTGCTTCCCAGTTGTTTGAAGAAGTCATCATAGATTCCTAAGCTCGTCATTACAAAATATTTAAGAAAAGGCTGACATAAAAGGAAAGATTGTCGTATTTTGAATGTCTGCTCAACCTACTTTTCTAAATTGAGTGTGATCAAGGTATTAGAAAATCCATTCTAGAGAGGTTAAACTACACATACAGTAAGAGTTAATGCAAGATTTTAAAACAAGCGTCTTTGTCAATGGCGGGGAGATGGGCAAGCGGATATCTGAGTTTGACTGGTCAATGACCGAGTTAGGTCGAATCTCAGAATGGCCCCTCGGGCTAAGAAGTATGGTCCAAAATTTACTCCTTTCGCCGGCACCTTTAATGTTACTTTGGGGGAAACAAGGCTTGAAAATCTATAACGATGCATATATAAATATTGCCGGAAATAGACACCCCGCTAGTTTGGGCAACAGTGTATTCGATGTTTGGCCGGAGGCTAACAGTTTTTTAAAGGAGATTTTTGGACATATCTATCAAGGCAAAACATTGTCTTACAAAAATTTGCCCTTTACTATAAATAGAAATGACAAGCCTGAGGATACCTGGTTTGACCTCCATTACAGCCCTTTCTATTTGGAAGACAATGAGGTTGCAGGCGTGTTCGCGGTGATGGCAGAAACCACATTGCAGGTGCAATCTGAACAGAGGCTCAATATTGCCCTGGAAGCGACTAGAGATGGAGTTTGGGAGTGGGATTTTATCAACGATAAGGCCTGGTGGGATGACCGTTATTCGGAAATAATTGGTGTGGAAATTCCCCGAGAAGAAAGAAATCTTGTATCCGTAAGCAAATACATACACCCCTACGATAGGAACCTAGTAGACCAAGCCTTGCAAGACCATTTGCAGTATGGCAAAAAATTTGAACTTGACTATCGTACTATCCTACCAAGTGGAGAAATCCGGTACCTAAGAGCAATTGGCAAGTCTCAGACGGACAACTTCGGCAATATAGTAAAGCTTACCGGTACACTCCGTGATATCACAGATAGCAAGCATGCAGAGTTAGCACTCAAAGAAAACGAAGAAAGATATAGCCTAGTCTTAGATGCTATTAATGACGGCATCTGGGACCACAATGTATTGTCAGGTTTAGTTTATTGGAATGAC
>DASVUU010000206.1:0-2120 GCA_036386935.1 Cytophagaceae bacterium
AAGTCTGATGCTCAACATCTATGATCCTGTATTTGCCTTCAAGTATTTTGAATACAAAGAGGACAGGCCGGAGACAGAGAGGGCAAGCTGTTATTCTGATCCTAATGACTGCTATGAGCCAGGAATTAACGGAGTACCTAAAAGAGTCCCTTGTTGCCAGGTAAATAACAACACGAGCAATTGCGTCAAGGACTATAACTACCCGCATGTAACTTCAGCCAAGGTAAAGGATGGCGAAGACATGCAAGGTTCATATAAATATGTAGTAAAGAACTTTTGTGGTGTGGGCAAATATACGTGTCCCTCTACCAAAGACTTCTGGACATGTGGACAGCGGTTTGCTTTCTACAGTATGGTTAAAGGTTCAGCACCTCAGCCAGCCTCATTCTACTCTCCAGGTGAGTATGAAAATCTGACTTGTTTTCAGCTCACATCACAGCCCTATGCTTCTATACAACCAACACCTCCCGACGCGGTGCAAGGAGATGGCAGAACTAAAGTAGAGATCACCAAGGCAGAAATGAATACTGGATGCAAAAACTCCTGCGAGAGCAAAAGAGAGACCTTCAGGCAGGATCTGCTGGAAGTAATTAAGAATCGCTGCTATGATCTTGAAAGCTGCAAAGAGAGCAATACTGACAATGTCATACTAAAAGAAGACTTCGAAGTCATACTTAATAACCTTGTGGAGAAATGTAAAGCAGAATGCAACATTCAATCGCATAGCTGCATAGAGAGTTCGTGCAGGGTATTCAATACGGCAAAGAATACACTTGGAGACAATAGCAGCGATGTAAAACTGGAATATGGAGTTGGAGGCCCAACGCCATACTGTGAGCTTAACCGTTACAATCGTGCCATGAAAGGCGTGTTTAAGTTTGATATGGTGAGTAAGTGCAATAACTCAAGCAACAATCCAACAAGCACCGATAAGGACTTCAACTGCCCACCAGGGATAGAAAATGACAAGCTTTTTGGAGGCATTCCAAATTATAAAAGCCAAAGTTTCTTTGAAAGTAAAGCACTTTCCAATACTATTGATGTAAAAGTATCTGTAGCACCGTAAAACGATCAATCACCTTAAATTGAATTATGAAAAAGATATTATTATTGGCTTTTATTGCAGCCAGCCGCATTAGCAACTGCCAAGTATCCAGCGTGGACAAGTTGAGTTTCAGTACTGATATTTACCGATCGTCAATTGATTCTAATAAGTTTGATCTAAGACTAATTTTTAGCCTTACTCCTATAGATGATGTTGACTCAATCTATATAAATCTTGAATCTTCTAAAGGTAAGCAGGATGTAATGGTATTGAAGGGAAAAGTAATAAAAACCGATGAGGGATACAATTTTGGAGTAAATCATCCGTCAGTAATCCAGAACCTTCCTGGCCCATATGGAAATGGGGATATAGTTTTTTTGCTCACGGAGCAAATATTATCATCTATTAAAGTAGCATCCCTATGGGTAAAAGATAAAAATGGGCTACTATCTAAAACTTTCTATACTCCGGTATTTCAGCATCTGACATCTCTAAAAAAAAAAGTTTTAAATGAAGAGAATGTTCAGATATTTTATTCCAACGATGGTGTCAGGGGCATAGTTTCAGTTCCAGAGGGAGTTTATTACGAAATTCAATTAATTTCTCCTGTCGGGAAAGTTCTTCATAATATAGTAAACGAGTCAGCATCTCAACCACATATATCGATAGCATTGAGTGACATTATTAGAGATAAAGGCTTGTACTATTTTGTCTTTAAATGCTGTGATATGGTTATAAATAAGTCGTTTTTATTGAAATAACCGTTATCATTTTTATAAGTGATTCTTTAAAGTGGGTAAATTTTATGAAAAAAACATTGTTTTACGTTTCTCTATTCTTAAGTACCTTACATTCATTTGGTCAGTGTACAAATGTTTTTACCCCCTCCCCAGATCTGGTTAGTCAAGGATTTCAAAATGGTATAACTGTTAATTCTTTTGGCGACGATCCTACTTTACTTCAGGCCACAGATTTAAATTGTGATGGATCCCTAAGATGGGCCCTGTTAAAAGCTAAACAAAACGTAGGAGGTACCTATATCAAATTTTCGGAAGCTGGTATTATTTTGCTAAAG
>DASVUU010000207.1:0-3247 GCA_036386935.1 Cytophagaceae bacterium
AAATACTAAGCTTTTGTTTTTGTCGTTCAAAACAGAATTCAATTATCGATTCTCAAAAAGGGTTGGAATAATTATTAGCCCTCAGTTTAGATATGCCTTGCAGTCCTTATATAAAGGTGGATTTGACGAACGGTTGTATGGGGTGGGTTGCGCGGTAGGTTTTAGGTACTATCTAAACCATTAGCCTCCTACTATTACTTTCAGGTTTGTCAACAGATTATTCCACATTTCTTTAGAGTCTTTAGGATCTTCTATTTCGGAATAATCAATAATTCTCAAAAAGGAAGTTTGAGTCAACTCGTTTGAATCTATTTTGAATTCGATGTAGGACAGGTCTTTTTTATCTGACTCCTTCTCTGGTAAAAATTCAAACTTCACATATTGGTTAATTTTTTGAGAAGCCTTTCGGGCTTTGTGTGCCTTCCCGTCCCAAATGAAATTGTAGGTTACTTTGTCAGGCTCGAGGATAACCTTGTCAGCGAACCAGTCGGCTAGGCCGGACGAGGAACTGAGGTAAGGATATAGCATCTTGCTTGATGCATTGATTTCATATTCCGTGGTGAACTTTGTTTTTGCCATCTATAATAACTTCTAATTTGGAAAGATAATAGCTTTTGTAGAATTCTACAATATTAGTCATTTGAGAGAGTAATCCGCAGGTTGGAGAGGTGTCAGAAAATAATTTAAGAAAAGTTTCCTAAAGGTATTGTTTTGAATAGCTAATGGAGTAAATTCGCAACTCAATTTTTGGCGGGGTAGCTCAGTTGGTTAGAGCATCGGATTCATAACCCGAAGGTCGGCAGTTCAAATCTGCTCCCCGCTACAAGACAGCAAGAGTAAGGAGCAAGAGCAAGAGGTCTTAATTAAAGTTATTAGAGTGTAGTCTCTGTTGCTCTTGCTCAAACTGTTGCATTTTTTACCCTCGCACTTCATGTTTGATTTCGAAAAACTTGATGTTTATTCCAAAGCAAAAATATTCAATATTGAAATATATCGTTTACTCCTAAAAGCCAAGCTCGATGCAGCTGCTCGCAATCAGCTCCGAAGAGCCTCTCTCAGTATCGCGCTAAACATTGCTGAAGGGTCGGGAAGAAATAGTAAACCGGATAAGAGAAATTTTATGGTTATTGCTAGAGGCTCGGTTTTCGAATGCGTAGCCATACTGGATATCTTAAAGGACGAACAAACGATAATTGTTGAAGATTTTAAGCATTTCTATTTACTAGCTGAAGAACTTTCCAAAATGCTTTACGCCATGATTCAGAAGTTGAGTTGAAAATAACCCCAGTACTTCCCAGGAGACACCAAGAGTATAGAGCAAGACAAGAGATCTAAATTACCGTTTTTAGAGGGTAGCCCCTGTTGCTCTTGCTCAAACTGTTGCATTTTTTATACTATTTATAACTTAATTCGACTTTCCCATCTAATTTCACGTACTATGTCTCGTTTTTAGAGCTCATAGCTTGGAAAATTTCTTTGCACTGACCAATGCAAATCCTCTAAATTTAAGAAGTCTCCACAATGGTTCGACTTTTGGATGCTTCATCCCTACGACGAGCGAATTCATTGGTGACAAGTCGAACTCTTCGGCTTGCCCCTATTTTTTAAATTAAATATATAGCCTTTTCCATATAATTCTTTAAACTCTTGAATCCCAACTTCCGCATGCTTTTTTTTTCATTTAAAGAAGTCTATTTAGCTTTATTTATAAATTATAATAATCTCCCCTGAGTAATTATATTCCCTAAGAAAGTATTCTTAACTTATCTCCAGTCTACCGTTCATGACAAATAACTAATAGAAGCCCCAATGTTAAGTTTACAACTGCGAGCCTATATTGGAATACAATGTTGTGTGCAGGTATATTTAGTTCTGTCTAAATTCAGCAAGTTCGTCCAATGAAATAATTATCAATGAGTACTGGAACATTATCGCTTGAATTAAAATCACAAGCGATTAAAATATCCTTTTCAAATCCTCTGTATTATTAGTTCTTTGCCAGAACTGCATTGTTTTATATCCTCAAGTAAGGATGTTCTTGAACTCTCAAAAATTTTCAGTCCAACCTTGCTTTCAGGTGATAAATTACCTGTCAAATACGAAATAATTGCACCTGCTCCAACTAAGTCTTCAAATGCAACTCCTAAGGATTTATCCGCCCATTGTTCCCCTGCGGCGATTATTGAAATTTTCTTTCCATAGTTTAGGGCAAGGGTAGCTACCGCCTTTGCATTTGTCAAACTACCGCATAAAGTTGGAGTTGTCCCAGTAGATAAACTTAAAGTTGAGCCGTTTGGTGAAGGCAATATTAATTTTGTATTCGGTTCAATTTTCAGTAAAGAGGTCGGCGAAAGCGAAAATCCGTCTGTATATTTTCGTTTAAAATCTGCTAGTTCGGCGTTCAAATTCTTTGCGTATTCAATTGCAGAGTCATCTTTCCAACGATACGGATAAATAA
Organism: Cytophagaceae bacterium; assembly: GCA_036386935.1. Lineage (GTDB taxonomy): Bacteria > Bacteroidota > Bacteroidia > Cytophagales > Cytophagaceae > DASVUU01. The sequence continues at coordinate 2,459 of DASVUU010000207.1, forward strand.
TAGCTCCATTTCTTGTTGCAATGTCCACACAAGTTGAGAAAGAAAGCACATCAACAATTACAATAACATCAGAAATTGGGGCAAGTTCTTCAACGCCTCTTAGCCCCCATTCTAACCTAATTTCAAATTCATGTTGGTTGTAAACCATTGTTAAAAGTCCAATTTGAAGAAAACGCGTGTTAAGTCAATTCCCTACTGCGCAATCAGCATTCACAAAACGTGAACTAAGGCTGAAGGATATTAGGTATCAAGGTTAACTTATTTCATCAAATCATTAGTTGAGGCAAATGTATAATTAAGTGGAAGTTCATCTACACTGACCAAGGCAAAACCTTCCAAATTTAAGAAATCTCACACAAAATGGTTCGGCTTTTGGATGATACCCCCTACAATTCCCCACGAACACCAAAAAAGCCTCTAATTTTAAAATTAGAGGCTTTTTTGGTTCGAGTCCCCTTCCCTTAATTTCTACAAAAACAAAGCATCTAACTAGTAATCAATAGGTATAAGGTTGGACTAATGCCTTTTGAAATGGTATTTAGGTTATCACCCACACAAAGCTAATCTTGAAAAAAATAACCCACTAGCAATAATTTGTGGTTTAAACATTCGTATTTAGAATATATGAAATCGAATTCTATTTATCTTATCAACCATGTAATACCCATGATATTGCTATTACATAGTAGCTCATTTTCTCAGCAATCTAGACCAAAAGCATACGAGCCGATAACGGTATTGGGGATTACTCATGAGTGGTTTACGGATCGATGCTGCGTAAATTCACGT
>DASVUU010000208.1:0-3759 GCA_036386935.1 Cytophagaceae bacterium
TGTCCTGAAAAAGCTGATTGCTTCCAAGAGCATCCTTGACTCCTTGACTCCACTTGTCCGTCAAATTCCAATTCATCGCGGAAGTCTTGTAAGTCGTCCCCGCTTCAAGCGACCATCCTGTCAGTACCTCTGTTCCATTGAGGGTTACTGTTCCGTCACCTAAAGGTTGAATGATCACGTTGCTAGCTTTAAGTGCCACTTGTTCGCGATACTCCCCCGTACCTATCTTAATAACGTCCCCTGACGTGAGAGCGGAATTTACGGCTTGTTGAATGGTGCGAAAAGCAGCTGCCTGAGTAAGCCCGTCACCATTGCTTCCTGTTTTTGTTACGTAATAGGTTGTAGCGAATGCAGATCCAGAGGAGGACGTATACAACAGTGCTAGAAACAGAAATACCTTATTCATTGGTCGTTTTTTTAATGGTAAATTAATTGAATTCATATTTGTGAGTAATAGTTTTTGATTGATTGAAACCGATAGCACTGTTGACTCCTCATGCTTTCAATACGGCGTTTGCATAAACTATACAAGAAGGCAGACCAATTCTTCAACGGTTTCTTAATTCGAATTACAATCTCAGGTACATTACCCGAACCTACTGAAACCTAAAGCGCAACCTAATATTTGTTTTATTATATTTTTTAAAGGAATACTGCAATTATATAGATAATATTTTAAATAAGCAAACCATTTATTAGGACAATAAATTGATTTTTAGCGGGTTAAATGTAAATCCATACGATTAAGACACTAGATAACTTAGCTTTATATACACTAAATTATTATAACTGAACCCCTTAGAAAATGTGCCAAAATTGCCATTCATACGTATTAAAAATTAGTTACCGAAGGAACAAATACCTTAAAAAAGGCACTAATTAAGCTTAATCTAACTAGTCGTACTATTCCACTTGGGGACACTCTTAGTAGTAGGAGCCATTTTTAAAAATGCAATGTTGTAATGCGTAAGAAATCTACTGCCTTCATGAAAGTCGAATAACAGCAATATTCACTTCTAACCATTGTTTCAGCCCAAGTAGTAATGAAAAATTACCAACTTTATGAGCATGTTGGTCATTCTAAAACAAAGATATTATTATTTATTTGGCCTTACCGAAACCGTGACAAGAGATGGATCTGAATACCATTTGATACCCAATTACAAATAGGCTATGGGCTCGTCGCTGGGGTTCAATGATTTCAGCGAAGATCTTATCTCGAGAGAATGTCACCTTTTATTATCAGACTATGTCTGATACAATAGCTACTTTAGCTCCAACCTTCCATCTAACCAGGCTGCGTGGTCATAATGCAGCCCGTCTCCGCCATCTAAAACTATGAGCTCTATTTGCTGCACATTATTTAAATCAACCTGAATAGCAACTGCCTCATCAGCCTCAGTCATAATGGGACTTTTATATACGGTTTGACCATCAGCTTTTATTTCAAAATTGATCTTACTACTGGGATTTGGCGTTTGGCTGTGTCCTGCCGTGATTTTGAGGGTTTTATAATTTCCACCCAAATTATACTTAATGTTTGATGGAGGATGAGTGCCTAGTCCGTTTTCATATTTCTTACCTGCAACTACAATTGCACCCTCGTCCATATTTGTATTATACTTAAGAATCCCCACCCCTTGAGTATACTCATCTGGGGTTATAGCATTTAGGTAGATTAAAGGGTTTGATGGAGATATTATTGTCAGGCTGTTTTTGCTTGGCAAAGTTATTTGATAGACGTTTTGAGCAATTACATTGTATTGATAGCTCCTTCCCGCCAGGCTGCTAGGTAGGTTGAAAGAAGTGGAACCTGTGCTTCCAACTACTTCGCCATTTCTGATAATTGAATATAGGTGTGCACCAATCACTTTAGGCCAATGGAGAGAATGGGTTTTTTGTTCATAGGTTATATCGAACGAGCTTGCTTTAAATTTTGCCAAAGATGTTGTATCGAAAACGCTCAGATCCCATTCAGGTATGTTTAGGATACTTACTTTGTCATTCTTAATGGTAAAAGGGAGCCACACATATCGTGATTTCTCCAACTCTGTACCATTCCATCTGTCCGCCATAAAGATGAAGGTATTAGGAAGTGAATTAGGAGCCTTCATCACGTAAGTACTTTGTGAACCATATGTTCGATTGGCATCTAGGCCGAAACTAGGATTGCCTTTTATCTCATAAGGACCCAAAATCGAGTCAGCTAAAGCATATTGGGCGGCATTCGGGGACCAGCCAGTCAGCCCAGATGTGATGAGGTAATATTTGTTATTATACTTAAATGGGGCGGGTGCCTCTCTATTTTGGTTGATCAAAATTCTAGACCATGTTTTCCCTTCTATGACGGGCTTTTCAACGTCCGTAAATTCAGAATTTAGGCGCGAGACATACATTGTGGAATTATCTTCACTCGAATAAAAAACATATGCTTTTCCATTCTCATCCAAAAATAGATTCATATCTCTAAATGTATTTCCGCGTTCAGCTTCCTTTGAGCTATATTCCTCCCCTCTTGGCAGGTTATATTTATACTTGAAGGCAATAGGCCTAAAGGAATGCAAAAACTTAAAAGGTCCTTCCGGTTTGTCCGCAATTGCCACTCCAGCCGATGCCGCTGTGTATGTGTTTGCGTCTAGATGCATCCACATAATGAACTTCTTAGTTTTACTATTGTAGATTACTTTAGGTCGCTCTAGTACGGCATCACCTTGAGTAGAAGCTTTAAATAAATCGGGCATACTCTCTGCCTTCAGAACTATGCCAATGTTTGACCAATGAATAAAGTCTTTAGACTTGTATCCGCTTACGCCCGTCTTATTAAAATTCCCTTTGCTTTTATCCTCACCATACCAGTAATAAACCTCCTTATGTTTCATGATGCCGCCTCCGTGGGCTTCAATCAGTTTGCCATCTGTATCCTTCCAGTCAGCGCCTGACATGATATTTTGTGAGTAAACCATCGTATGGCCTGCAGAAAGGCACAACAGGATTATTTTTGTAATCTTCATGAATCAAAAATAAGTTATCGAGTAGTAATTGTAGTAACTGTTGCTATAAATAGCTTGTTGCTTGCTGCAGTGATACAGACGTAATCCCACACTAAGTTATTTTAACAGGAGTTTTTTAAACGGTAATCTATAATTATTAACGGTCTATTTTTTATACCATTCGTCATTAATTCAGATAGGAATACAGTGACTATTGAAAATTTAAACTACCTCCTTGCAAAATAAGCTTATGCGATATAGCATGAGGTTTATAGGACTTTCCGTTTAAAGTTGTAGTCGAGAATATTCTATCTCCAGTTTTGTTTGCAATTATATTAAAGTCTTTGCCGTTAGGGTTGTGTAGTACAACTTTATCAAAGGCAGGTGTGCCAAATTCATACCATCCCGAAACGGGATCTACTGGATAGAATCCTAACGCTGAGAAAACATACCAAGCAGATAATTGGCCCATATCATCGTTCCCACACAATCCTGCGGTTGTGGCATTGTATAAGGTGCTTCTAATTTGATTAACCCGATGTTGGGTTTTATTCCAGGCGCCCGCAAAGTTATACATATAGGCAATATGATGGCTTGGCTCATTGCCATGGGAGTATTGTCCAATGAGGCCAGTCATATCGTCTTCAAAATGCGATATATCAGCTGTCTGGTCAAACGTAGAGTCTAATAAAGATACATACCTACCCTCGCTGCCCATGTGCTTAATCAAAAACTGCGGGTCGTGGGGAATCGCCCAGGTATATTGCCA
>DASVUU010000209.1:0-1919 GCA_036386935.1 Cytophagaceae bacterium
TCACATCCTTCACTGATCCCTCAAGAATTTTATGTCCCTTATTGATCAGCGCAATTTCATCACACAACTCATCTACAGATTCCATTCTATGTGTTGAAAAAATAATTGATTGGCCGTGAGACTTCATTTCCTGTATTTCTGTTTTCAGAACCTCCGCATTGATGGGATCGAAACCAGAAAAAGGCTCGTCTAATATTACTAGCTCCGGTTTATGAACAACGGTAGCGATAAATTGTACCTTCTGCTGCATTCCTTTAGATAGCTCTTCCACGAATTTTTCTTTCCATGATGAAAGTCCAAATTTTTCCAGCAAATTATCTACTTCTCTTTTGGCATCGGAGGCAGAGAGCCCCTTAAGTTTAGCGAAATATATAAGTTGCTCCCCAACTTTCATTTTTTTGTACAAGCCTCGCTCCTCAGGAAGATAACCTATTAGCTTGGAGTGAGAAGAGTCTAGCAGTTGATTTCTAAAATATATTTCACCACTATCATAGCCTAAGATTTGAGTGATGATGCGGATAAGAGAGGTTTTGCCCGCACCATTAGGCCCGATTAAGCCAAAAATAATCCCCTCTTTTATTTCCAAAGAGACATCATGTAAGGCAACATGTCCCTCATATTTTTTTCCGACCTTATTGCAAGTGATAATATTCATTGGTGAAAAGTACTAAGGTGATTTTTGGGCTGGTGATATTTGTCAAAGACCCACTTTCATATTTTAGAAGATAATCGCTAATATCCATATCTTGTTAGAAATTTAAAATGTAACCTATGAAAAAAACTTTAACACTTGCTGCATTGTCAATAATGACTGTATCTGCATTTTCGCAAGCCCTTACAACCGTGGAGAAAGTTGATAACTTTCCATCTATAGGAAAATCAATTATTGTTGGTCTCGATACTGAGCCTGATGCATCTATTTTGCCGGGCACAGCCGGGGATAACAAAGTCTGGGATTTTACTAAGTTGAGTTCATCACAAGAAGACACCCTGGAAGTTGCGTTGGCGAGCAATAGTCCATATAAAGCAAAATTTCCAAAGGCTACCCATGTTTTAATTAATAAAAGTCTTGGATCGATTGGAAATGAACCGTTTGTTTTTAATTCTTACTCATACTTCACGGAAGGCCAAGATTTCATTACCGGTTACGGACTAGCAAGCCCTAATTTGTTTACTAGGAGTGATGTTGATCTTCTTTACATAAACCCACCTGCTAAACAAAATCTTAAATATACTTATGGAGCTACAATAAAAGATACGCTCTATAATACCATAGTTTTAAAAAGGGGCGCGTTTTTATACGAAGAGGACTATGATTCCTTGCGTTCAGACTCTAAAATAATTGGTACCGACGTAGTAGACGCAAGAGGAACTATGAAGCTACCAGGAGGTGCTAGCTACGAAGCCCTGCGCGTAAAATCAACATCATTGAATACTGATAACTACATTGGATATATTGGTGGCCAACCTGTCAAGTTTACAGATAATTATACAACAGAATCGTATTATTGGGTTGCTAAAAACATTGGTACAGACCTTGTCACATTGGATTATTCGGACAACGAAGTGGTATCCGCGACTTACTATAAGAGATCATTTGTCACGAAGGTTCAACCCGAATACCTGTCTACCGTCACAACTGTTTACCCGATCCCAACAAGTGATATTCTAAATGTAGACTTAGCGCTGCGAACAGGAGAATCTGCACAAGTGGTTTTAAAGGACTTAGCAGGTAAAGTGTTAGTTGTCCCATCGATCAAAGATGGCATGAATTATCAATTAGAAGTTAACAATCTACCTGCCGGCATATACCTTCTAACTGTTACCCAAGGTGATAAAAGCTATTCAAAGCCTGTTATGATAAATAATTAAATTATCCTGATACCTAACCTAAAAAGGTCTGCAATTGCAGACCTTTT
>DASVUU010000210.1:0-2080 GCA_036386935.1 Cytophagaceae bacterium
ACCCTTGCTTAAAAATTCTATCTGCACCTTCTATTCTTCCAGAGGCGGCAGGAGAAAAGTATTCCGGTGCTGACGAAAATCCTTTCAAGGTAGATGATAAAATCAAATTGGATCCTTTCCGAGACAAATTAATCCTAACCTCTTTGTTACCCTGCAGCTTATAAATAATAGCCCCGCCAAAGGCATCTCTATCTACACTCACAGCCAGGGAATGTATTGTCTGTCCGTCGATTTGTGGGAAGAAACTCTTTATGCTTAAATCTGCAACCTCCAAATCAAATGAGCCATCATCAAGAATTCTCCAAGTCATGGCGGTTTGTTTTGCCAAAGATCCTGTTTGGGCAAAAGCAGCTAAGTTTATGTGTAATGGTAGGGAAATGAACCATGCCAGGAAGAGATTCATAGAGAAAGATTGTAAACATTTTCGATAATCAAGATTACTACAACGAAGATATAGCATAGAGAAAAAGGATTCGTTTTTATAGGATTGAAACAGCTGAGGCTTAAGGCGACTTGACAATCCTTTTTTTTAATAGTTAATCTAAAATTAATAATAAAAGCTAATTTAGCAAAGGCAGAAAATACACTAATATATTTATAAACAGAGTGTTACATTTATTTTTTACGTATTAGTGTCAATTGAGATTGCAACTAACCCGCTTATAAATAAAGCGCTATAAATAGGTGATTAAAACAAATTTTACGTAGAATCTCAGTAAAGAAATTATAAGAAGATGAAATTTATTCTCTGTGCAGTCTTATTAATATTCGTCCATCTTCAAACAAAGGGGGTGGAATTCAAAACTTTTAAAAGTTTTGAGGACAAAGAGGGGATTTATAATTACTCCTCTATACAAAATGTCCTTCAAGGGGGGCGATTCTGTGATACAACTAATTGTGCAAAGTTTGTAGAAAATACAGAGAGCTTTTATTGGATCTACGTGGAAATTGAAAGAAAAAACGATATACCATTGACAATGTTCTGTGAATTTATGTACCAAGACGTGACTGCATATTTCTTTAAAGACAACATGATCTTCTTTGATTCTATTAAGACTGGCTATGACATTCCTTTAAAAAACAAATACCTTTGGACCTCAAGCCATGCTATTCCGGTGCCAAATATTAGCAAGGTTTCTTGCTTTTTAAAATTTAAAGTAGCTCATCCAACGGGCGTTAACCTTTTTTTAAAGCCCCTTCATAGTCACACCAATTCCTTATTAATAAATCACAGTATCTCAGGTGCAATTTTGGGAATATTTCTACTGGTATCTATTTACGGAATCATTCTGGGTGTCCGCTTAAGGCGACTTGCCTACTTCTACTATGTAATTTATGTAGTCGCATTTTGGATTTATTTGCAATCTATAAATCACGATACAGGATTTTATCTTTACTGGCTAAGTAGGTACTTTAGCCTAGGCTACTATATTTTTCCAAATTTTATTCTAACTGTCTCTTTCCTTTGGTATGCACAGGAAGTGTTGGGTTTAAAAAAGAACCTACCTTTAGTATATAAATTAAACGTATTCATAACTTTCGGCATCATTATTCAGCTTTTTCTTTATCTCGTTTTGGATGCCAACTGGAACACTGGCCCCTGGTACAGACTTGCGTTATTACCTTCCTTTATAGGATCTATTATTCTTAATTACAAGGGACGGAAAGATGCACAATTTGTTTTGATTGGCATAATGTTGATTTATATAGGGTCTGCATCTACTATGACAAACCTGCCAGGAATCAGCCATCATAACCGTTACATTTTCTCTCTTCTAGGTGTTGCAGAAATCATATGTTTTGGTATTTCTATGAGTTATTGGGCTAAATCCATTGTAATAGAAAAAGAAGAAGCATTAAAAACTTCACTTGAAATTGCATTAGAAAACGAGCGGTTGAAAAATGAGCAAAATGAAATACTCGAAGTCGAAGTGGCAAAAAAAACATCTCAGCTAAGAGACGCCAATGATCGTTTGTTCGACTATGCAACACAGATAGAGGAAATGAATAAACTGTTGCAAAACGAGAATATAACGTTAAAAGTGGACGTCTCAGACCAAATGAAGGCAAGGTCTGAGAA
>DASVUU010000211.1:0-4922 GCA_036386935.1 Cytophagaceae bacterium
TTGAAAGTGAGCCTAATGATAAGCTAACCACATCCCAATCGATTGCCGAAGGATATGGGTTTCCAATTAAATTCCACCCATCAGGTTCTCTATTGGCACTAGCGGTTACACCATCTGGAGTAGTGTAGGAAACTGGAAGAGACACAGCTTCCGCCTCCACATTCCCCACTTGCTCAAGCGGTGGATTGTGATCATAGGTTCCAGTAATCCTAAGAGGTGCTGCGCCACTTGGAGCCTTATTGAGACCGAAGCCTTGACCAGGAAATGAAGGCGATGCAATGGTCTTCCATCCAGTAGAGTTCGCTGGGAGCACGTCGGAGCTCTCGTCATAGTACTTGATAACCGAGGAAAAATCATTCGTCCAGTCACTTGCAGTTACACCTGAAAGTGGCGAACTGACTAAAGTAAAGTAACCGTGATTTACGTTCTTTACTACTGAGATGTCTCCGGTAATTGAGCCATCGCCGTCTTGTGCGACTAACCCGGTATTTAAATCAAGGGTCATATTTCCGCCTGATATTACTGTTCCCGAAGTTAAAGTTACTGTACCCACCACCTTTACTGCGTTACCTAATGTAACGTTACCGTTATCGGCTAGAGAGTTCATTGTTAAATCTCTTATCACTTTAGTGGTATCATTTGCCTGATTAAACTTCAATGTACCAAGGTTTGTATACCCAGAACTATTAGCAAATCTCAGATCAGCCTTTGGACCGCCGGTTACAATCGCACCAGTAGATATTATCTTTCTGAAAGTCAAAGTATTTGGAGTATTGAAAAATGGGAAAATGATCAAGCCGACGGTACCGGTCGAGCTGTATATACTATCAATGACAGTACTACGATAGGTCCTTGTTCCAAATGGATTTGTAATCGTTAAATTCGAAAAAACCATCGGATCTTTTGGGCCGGCCATTCCTTGTAAAGTATCGCTTCCAGCAAAAGTTACGGTACTTTTATTGGGCGTAAATCCATCAGTGGTCTCGTCAGTGAGATTGCCTTCGATGTTGATATTCCCATTAAAAGTTTTAGTGGCAGAATTTCTCAAAACCAATGTTTTATAGGTGAATGCCGGAACATTCTGATTAGTAGTTCCATTAAATACAATTTGATTGTTGGTATTAAAACTGTACACCACATTAGTTGCACTAGGGGTAAATATACCAGCAATATATATGGCACCGGTTGCTAGAGTAACAGTACTCCCTCCTCTTGCACCAGAAATAGTGAGATTACCAAATGAGCCTGTCGCAACAGTTTGCGGACCTGGACCATAATATTCCAAAGTTGAGGTCGCATTAAAAGAATATGAGTTAAAGAATGGCAGCGTGGTTAAAGCACCAAGTCTCAGCGTAGCCCCAGCATTTACGGTCAGGGATCCTGTGCCAACATTGGTTGCAGCTATCGTAAATCCAAGATTATCAAATACGGTAGTGCTAGAACCGGTTCCTATAGTCAAATTTCCACCAAAAAGCAGATCTGAGTTGGTCGATTGTGAACTACCATTTAATATAAAATTAGAATTCAAAGATTTTGCACCAGCTCCAGAAAAAGCAAAATTACCAGCAAGCTTTACTTTCCCCCCAGCTATTGTAGTTGCCAAATCTCCAGCTATGGAAAAATTACTAACAACAGATAATGAATCGCTGAGGGTGTAAATTGTTGAAGACGTGCCAGGCACAAAAGTTAAATTAAAAAATGAAGGTCCACCAGTAATAGTTAGAGGGCCTGTAAATTCTACGCTACCCGCATTGTGAGAAAACGCGCCCGGAGCGATCACAGTAAAATCTGAACCAATCTCCAATTTACCTCTTGGGGCAGTGAAGTTCGTACCACTAACAGTAAATAAACCCAAAACAGTCATTGTTCTTTTAGTGGAGTTGCCCCAATTAAAGGTCCCTCCTGCGAAAACAGCTGGACCAGCTATTCTTAAATCTATTGTTGGATCCTGGATTGCTGGAAGTACTGCGTCAGGAGCGGAAATAGTACCAGTATAAGTGGATTCAATTGTGAAGCGATTAGCTCTAGCAACGTCATTAATAACACAATTCTTTTTGCTGGTCGCATTAAAGATTACTGTATCACTAATTGTTGGAATTTCGTTGCCTGACCAGTTAGTTGCATTTGTCCAGAGATTATCGCTTCCCCCTCCGTCCCAAGTACGGACGGTCGCAAAAGAATTGCTGCTGCCTATGGTCATTAAAAAAAACAAACATGCAAGGGAAAGGGATTGAATATTATTAAAAGAATGTAAAGGTGTTTTCATTTTTAACCGGATTATGATTTTGGGGACTTGTTTGATTTAAAAATATGATTAAACCAATATGGAAAGTCAACTCCCAAATCTACGGAAAGTTTACCTAAAAAAAAATATTTTTATCCCCTCTTGGATAAAAGTGGTTCAGAAACAATATTTTGTGGCAATATCCAAGTTTGCAATAAGTTAAAATGATGTTTTTTATTGTGATAGTGCTATTTAATTCTAGTGCTCAAAATTAAATTAATAGAAGAAGTGATATTCTTTCAGGAAAGAAAATGCTAGACTACCATTTTTAGAAGATGAAGACAACCACGCTTGTAATTCAAGGGGAATAAAGCATGAATCTCAAAATAAATATTGTTCAAACTCGCATGGACCTATAAACTTCGCTTTATATTATAGCACTCGCCAACTAACAAGGTCCCATTCCCAAAAACCATAGGAAGACCTTTCAAATCATTTCTTTCTGAGTTTATCTTTGATAAAGAAAGAAAACCAATTACCAGTGCCCCCATACCCTTCAATTGCCAAAAGCAAAAAATGTCCTACTTTTAAAGAAAAAATCACCATGACCGACGTTGAAGCTGGGCTAAGGATTGCCGAATTGAGCAAGCAGATAAACTACCACAACAGGCTTTATTATGAAAAGCACACTTCAGAAATATCGGATTATGAGTTCGACCAACTTTTACAGGAACTAATTATCCTAGAAAACACCTATCCCAAATACAAAAAAGAAGACTCCCCTACTCAAAGGGTCGGCGGTACTATTACCAAGGAATTTAAGGTGGTTTCTCACAAGTACCCCATGCTTTCGCTCAGCAATACATACTCTGAAAAGGAATTGATAGAATTCGACAATAGGGTTATGAAAGCCTTGAATGAGCCTTATGAATATATTTGCGAATTAAAATTTGATGGTGTTGCCATAAGTCTTCTGTATGAAAAGGGAGTGCTTACGCAGGCTGCTACCCGAGGAGATGGAGTCCGAGGGGATGACATTACAGTCAATGCTAAAACAATTCAAAGTATCCCATTAATAATAAAGAACAGGGACGTTCCAGATACCTTTGAAGTTCGTGGAGAGGTTTTTCTCCCACTCGACTGCTTCAAAAGGATAAATAAGGAGCGAGAAGATATAGGTGAGCCGCTGCTAGCCAACCCCAGAAATGCTGCCTCTGGTACAATTAAAATGCAGGACTCTTCTGTGGTAGCAAAGCGAAAATTGAATTGCTACATATACTCCCTCCTAGGTGAAGACCTCCCTGCGCAAACCCACGAAGAAGCGCTAGAACTTCTAAAGTTGTGGGATTTCCACGTTTCCGATACCTACCGAAAATGCAAAGACATTGCAGAGTTAAAGACATTCATCGACTACTGGGAAACCCGGCGTTTCGACTTACCAATCGGCACAGACGGTATAGTGATAAAGGTAAACAACTATGACCAACAGGAGGCTTTAGGACTTACCGCAAAATCTCCGAAGTGGGCCATTGCCTATAAATACAAAGCAGAAAGTGCCTCTACCCTCTTAGAAACAATAGAATACCAGGTGGGAAGAACAGGAGCAATCACACCTGTTGCTTATTTGCAACCTGTACAATTGGCAGGCACGCGTGTCAAACGGGCATCGCTACACAATGCAAATGAAATAGAACGGTTAGATCTTAGGGAAGGTGATTACGTTTTTGTAGAAAAGGGAGGAGAAATAATTCCGAAGGTAACTGCCGTTGATCTTAGCAAACGAAAATCGGATGCCCTCCCCTACCAATACATTAGCTCGTGTCCAGAATGCGGCACTGGGCTTGTAAGAAAGGAGGGCGAAGCTGTACATTACTGTCCCAATGATATCGGCTGTCCTGTCCAAATTAAAGGTAAAATAGAACATTTCATCCAACGGAAGGCAATGGATATAGAGGGTCTGGGCCCTGAAACTATTGAGCAGCTATATGCCAAAGGCCTCATAAAAAACCCTGCAGATCTCTATGACCTGACTTATGACTATCTCAAAATCTTGGAGCGATTTGGTGAAAAATCGGCAAAGAATTTACTCGCCGGACTCGAGAAGTCCAAACTTGTACCCTTTAGGAACGTGCTCTTTGCCTTAGGGATTAGGTATGTTGGGAATACCGTTGCAGAAAAATTGGTAGCGCACTTTAAAAATATTGACGCCATACAAAATGCTTCTTTTGAAGAATTAAAGAACGTCGCCGAAATTGGTGGGCGGATCGCCCAAAGCGTCATCGACTATTTTAAAAATCCTGTCCATGTAGAATATGTAAATAAATTACGCGCAGCTGGTTTACAATTTGAAACGACAGAAAAGGAGATTATCTACGAAAGCAATGTTTTGAATGGATTAACATATGTCATCTCAGGCGTTTTCTCAAAATTTTCTAGAGACGAATTGAAGGAGAAAATCGAGCTGAATGGCGGAAAGGTGGTTTCCTCGATTTCCGGAAAACTCAGCTACCTCCTAGCTGGAGACAATATGGGTCCAGCAAAATTGGAAAAAGCGACCAAATTGGGAATAAAAATCATTACGGAAGACGAGTTTTTGTTACAAATACATAAATAGAGACGAAAACCTGTCATTTTTTATAAATGGCTTTACGTGGTGTACCTCACACAAAGCATTTCCTTTTCAATCATGTGGGCAAAT
>DASVUU010000212.1:0-3029 GCA_036386935.1 Cytophagaceae bacterium
TTTTTTTGAAAAATATTGGAGATACGGCTCATCAAAGATTCCCCAATTGCCGTCATAGTCGACCTCCTTATTGGGATATTCATTTAGGCCAAAATATTGCTTAAATCCTGCATTCTTAGCAAAGACGTCAAATCCCATAGTGCCATTCTTGCCTCCGTGAAAAAATGATGTATGGTAATTTTGACTTCCCAAGATTTCACCTAGACCATGCACCTCATTTGTTTGGTAGATCGACGTGATGTATGATTCAGACATGAGTGAAGGAACCGAAGCTAATATCGCAGGAAGCGCTTCGATTGAGGTAGTGCCATTTGCATAGTGGTTTGAGTAATATAAACCTTCTTTACTCAATGAGTCTAAAAAAGGAGTAAAACCTTGATATTTATTGTCAACGCCTACATATTCAGCACTGAAACTTTCAAGGACGATAATTACCACATTATCATTCGTCTTGGGGCCTCTATCAGATTCCTTCTTATTCGGCTTTTTAAAGTATTTTTCTATAATAATGTTTTTTGCCTCTTGATCAGATCTAAAATATTGAACGGGTTCGACCCCTGGGGTTTGTAAAGTCTGGATGAAAGAAAAGGGCGTATTTAATACCAAATTTCCAAGCACATTGGGAGTGTGGGTGAATGCATGGTTAGGGCGCAATGGTTTTAATTGAAAACCACCTCTAATTCCTAATATCGTCAGACCTAATGTCAGTGGGATAAAAACAAGAAACAGTTTATAGTTTGAAAAAATAGGTTTTTGATTTGAACTCGCTTTCGGGTAGTATTTGACAAAAAGGAATACTATTAGAATGAATAAAACCACGATATACCAATAGTAAAATACCAGTTGAGTTGCCTGCTCGAAAACATCATTTCTTATGCCTAATATCTCCGCCGTAGTTCGCTTAAACTTAAATTTAAAATATTGTGCATCCGCTAGATTAGCAAAGATGGGAGGGAGGTTAATTACTAAAAATAGCACCTTTAAAACAGTTTGATACCAATTATCGAGTACAAACTTAAATGGCAGAATAGACAAAATAATGAACGGGATGTTCAAGAGGAAAACTATCGAGACGTCAAATCTAACGCCATGGACAAAGGAATAGATGATATTGAAAGTACTGGCGTCCTTGAAATAGAAATAATTAGTGGAAAAAAAGAATAATCTGCAAAGGGTATATGAACAGACTAAAAATAGCAGCCTTTTAATTAAGTCCTTAAAAATCCCCTCGACCATTGCTTAAAATATTTTAGATTTTTAAAGAATAAAATTCTTTTCCAAGAGCTTTAGCAACCTGGGCATGCACAACCTTCCCCTCGACGATATTCAATCCTCCTCTTAAAGATGGATTGTTGATGCATGCTTCCTTCCAACCCTTGTTTGCAAGCTCTACCACATAAGGCAAGGTAGCGTTTGTCAGCGCCAGAGTAGACGTATAAGGCACGGCACCTGGCATGTTAGCGACGCAGTAGTGGACAATACCATCCACCGAGTAGGTTGGATTTTCGTGGGTAGTAGGCTTACAGGTTTCAATGCACCCGCCCTGGTCAACGGCAACGTCTATAACAACAGATCCAGGTTTCATTATCTTAAGCATTTCTTTTTTTACCAAAATAGGTGCTTTGGCTCCAGGAATTAAAACAGCGCCTATGACCAAATCAGCGTCTTTCAACGCATTGAGAATGTTATACTCGTTCGACATCACGGTCACGACATTGGAAGGCATAATTTCATTGAGGGTTCTAAGCCTTGATAAATTAATGTCCATAATAGTAACCTGAGCGCCTAGGCCTGCTGCCATCTTAGCTGCCTGTGTTCCCACAATTCCTCCCCCTAGAACTAATACATTAGCAGGTTTCACTCCCGGTACGCCGCCTAATAGAACGCCGCGTCCACCTGTATGTTTTTCAAGATATTTTGCTCCTTCCTGGATAGACATTCTTCCGGCGACCTCCGACATTGGTATAAGCAGAGGCAAGGACCTGTCTGTATTTTCTACGGTTTCATATGCAATACAAACCGACTTTGTATCGATCATCGCGTCAGCAAGTGGGATATAAGAAGCGAAATGAAAATAGGTAAATACAATTTGCCCAGCCCTTATCAGCGAATACTCTTCTTTCAAAGGTTCTTTCACTTTGACAATCATTTCAGCTAATTGATAAATTTCGACAGCAGTCTGAACGATTTCGGCACCCTCATTTACAAAGTTCTCGTCGCAAAATCCGGTCCCTTTGCCAGCCTGAGTTTCAATTAAAACTTTATGATTGTTCTTTATCAGCAAGGAAACACCAGCGGGCGTAATTGCTATACGATTTTCGTGGGTCTTAATTTCTTTAGGTATTCCAATTATCATAGCTTTGATTCTTTCTTGCTATTACAGTCTAGGCGCATCAAAGGTTCGGGCAAAAAAAAACCAACGCTTTAGCGTTGGTTTTTTTTCTATATAATAATATTACTTACCAAAAGGAGCTGCCTTTTCCTCTTGTATAGGGCTCTTAGTTGTAAGGCTCTCTACAACCTCAGATTGTAAAGTGATGTTGGCCTTAGGTTGGTTCAAATCATTTGAAGAAATAACTACGATGTCATTGTTCTTTCCATCATAGGTTGGGCTATAAGTTAACTCCAACACTCCAGACTTTCCAGCAGGAATTGTTTCTGGGGTCAGCTTGTGAGTTATGCAGTTGCATGCCGCTTGTATTGATTTTACTACCAACGGCTGTTTCCCAGAATTTTTTACAGTAAATTTCGCATTCACTTTTTGTCCCTTTTCAATTTTACCCAAAGATGCTGAGCTTTTGTCTAAGCTAATTTTTGGAGAAGTTTTTAGTTCTGCAGGAGTATAAGTAACCTTTTCCTTTTTTGGATCTACGATACCTTTAATGTACAAAATTTTTGAAGGATCTGTCGCATTAGAAGTTACGGTAACAGTTTTAACAAATATTCCTGGACGTCCCTCGCTATTGAATGAAGCCTTAATGATGCCCTTTGCACCTGGAGCAATTGGTTCCTTTGTCCAAGATGGCGTA
>DASVUU010000213.1:0-2784 GCA_036386935.1 Cytophagaceae bacterium
TGCATTAGACCGATCTTTACCGCTATAATATTTATCTCGGATTATTTTGGGTTCGTAATCTTCAAATAAATCATCTATACTTCCTTCTAATGCCATTTTATAAGCTTCGCAGAGCATATAATCATTATTGTCAACAGACTCGTCACTAATGGCATCCCGTTTATACAACCCCAATATCAGCAAATAGTTTTTCTTCAATCTAGCTGTTGGTAGCGGTTCGCTGTGTAAAGCTATCGACACAGCCTCTAGGTGGCTATCTTGTACCAGACCATCGCACAGATTATTGTAAGCCAGACACAACCATGTTTCTGTTGCCATAAGTCGCTCTACTAAAGTGCCATTTATGGAATATTCAACCACTTTTTCCCAAGCATACTCATTAATTGTGGGTAAAAAACGTATAGCCCGAAGACTGACAGCGCGTATATATTCGCTCATTTGATGACTTCTGTTTTGATAATATGCTATTATTTCCATAAGCTCAATTAGATAGCCTTGTATTGCTAGACTTTCCACAATTTGTAATGGCTCGCGAAAAACCCACGGCTTTTCACATAACATCTCAACAATATCTTTGACTATCTCTGTAAATCCCAATATAAGCAACTTGTTAACAGCAAAGCGAATGTAGGTTTTTAAGGTTCTTTGCCTCCTGATATTGTTACGATCGCTAGGTATTTTTTGTATTTCTTCTATTTCTTTCAAACTTTCACAAAATAGATTGATTAATTTTGTCCTTAACCTATCTTTTTCTCCTATCCACTCATAGTTTAACTGTTGAAAAGCATGATCCCACTCTCTTATCGACATTTCACGATCGTCAGAAGGCAGAGGCGGTAAATTTAATTCTATCTCTCTTTTTAAATCATTCTGGCGTTTTTTACTATCAAATAAATATTTATATATTCTTCTGCTCAAATCTGGGACTTCGATATAAATTTTGATAGAACACAAGCACTTTTGATATTGAGCGAGCAGGTGTCGCCATAGCTCGTTATTATTATTTCTGTAAGCTCCGGCAAACTCCTTACGGTACGGATAATTGGTAATCCATAACCCGTTCATTACTTTATCAAATTCTTGCTGCACTTCGGCAAATAAATCATCTTCTTTAATGCTTTCCACAAAATCAGAAACTCGATAGTAAATTTCTGTCTTCTCCTTATTAAGATTCAATTTGAGTTTTTCCAATTCTTCGTTAAGCGTGTCTAAAACAGCGGTAACATCATCTGCATCTGGCACCAAGAGGATCATGTCATCCAGGTATCTAGAAAACATCACCTTCCACTCATTATCATTAGGTTGAGTGCCAAATCTTGTATCAAGTGGTTTTAAATAGACATTCGCATAAAATGCAGAGCCAATACTTCCCTGAGTAATGCCGTAACCCACTTGATGGTCATCCAATTGCTTGGAAAGTAATATTTTAAGCAACCAACGGATACGCTCGCTTTCAGTTAAATCTTTTGTTAACTCAAGTAAGCTGTCTTGTACAATTCTTGTATAGTAAGATTCAATATCAACGCGGATTACTACACCCTTTTCCTACTCTTTTGCGCTCCTTCGTAGGTCTGAAATAAAACGGCTATGTGCAGCAAACCAATATTCATATAAATATTCATTTTCATGATTTTTTGGCGCGGTCAAGCGATAAGCATAACTATTTCCTTGTAATCGCGATGCTCCTTTGCCTAATTTTTGAATAATTGCTATTGACATAATTTCCACTTCTAGCCGTGATAAACCTTTAGGGCGGGTAGTTGATGAATTTTTAATAAAATTATACGAAATATAATCTTCTTTGTTTGCTACTTCTTGTGCGTAAGCAATTAATTGTTTTTGTAGTCGATTAATGTTCTCTTGAAGATTTCTTTCAAATAAGCGGATTTCTACTTCATCAACAAGTGATTCTTCCAAAATATATTTGCGGGTACGAACCCAAGCCAGTTCAATATTTTCTGTACTTATAACTTGATTCCAGTCGTTGTCTTTATGCAACTTGGCACTGACGATCGTGCTGATATCGACATAAAACTCTGAAGGTTTAAGCACTTTTATAAAATTTTTCCTCTTTCTCCAATAACTGTCAATAGGATTTTCATAGTAAACTCTCTGAATCTCTTGATTAAGTGAATTGGACTCTACATTATGATGACTGCTTTTAAATCCTTGAGCAAGTGCATCTGACATTTCTTGAACAGGCAATTTGTCTGTATCAGTACCAATCGTAATTACAGAGAGACGATCGATTGGAACTTCTTCAAATAACAGTTTATAGGCGAGGGCGTATTCTTCGCTGTACTTAGGGTAATTACCAACACTTAAATCTGAATCTAGGCCTCCTAATTCTTTTAATTCCTCATATTCTTTCTGTTCACGTTTGTGCTGACTGCTCAGCAAATCTACAACTGTAGAATGAATCATTAAAACGTGACACAAAAATGGTTGCTGCCATTGCTCTCGCTTTTTTGACAAACAGCGTATTGCAAGAATTACAGCCTCTCCAATACTTTTGGGCAATATATTAAATTCCAAATTAATTGGTGATGAAACAACTTTAGGTTGTACTTGGGTAATCAACTGTTGATATATTGCAAAAGTCCATTTATTAACGTCTATACCTAAACAATAAATATTGATTGGATGGGTGATTTTTTCTTGTTCTTTTAAACGTAAAATTGTCTCCACAAACGCAATCGAAGCCGCTCCATAACCACACCCAACATCCACAAGGCAAATATTCCGATTCTGGTCAAGCCAAGTCAGCAACTTTTCTGGAGTAAT
>DASVUU010000214.1:0-1961 GCA_036386935.1 Cytophagaceae bacterium
CCAAAACCATACTCATTTGATTCCATGCTGACAATGATAAATCCCAGAAGGATGATGCCTATTCCAGCCAACATTATAAGGTAATTGGCTCTTTTGAAAACGAAGTTGTTGTTATCCATAATTAATATAATTCATCTAAAGACATTCTTAAATATCGACTAACAGCCCTAAAAGAGCTAAGAAGGCCAATAATCACTCCTAATACTATCAATGTTCCGAAAAGTAAGAGTATATTATTTTGTTCCTTTAGTATTTCTAACTCTGCGATTTCACTGTATGCATATTGCAATAAACTGGCTAGTATAATGACCGCCAAAATGCCGCTAAAAAATCCTTGCCCAATGGCCCTCCATAAGAATGGTTTTTGAATAAATCCGTGCGTTGCACCAACCAGTTGCATTGATCTTATTAGAAACCTTTGGGAATATAACGCAAGCTTGATCGTGTTGTTGATGAGTAAGACTGTTGTAAACAGCAATATGACAGCAAAGCCAATTAGCACAAAACTTATCAACTTTACATTTCTATTTATTTCAGCAATAAGATTTACCGGGTAATCTACTTCAAAAACTCCGGGTATCTTCCGTATGTCCGCTGCAACCTTTTCCAATTTTCCTGATTCAAAGTAGGTTGGATTAATTTTTACGATAAATGACTCCCTTAGCGGGTTTTCGCTTAACACCTGTGAAAATTCCTCTCCAGTCTCTTTTATGAATTTTTCTGCAGCCTGTTCTTTAGAGATATATTTGATTTGAGGCTTACCATTTTTTTGAAAAGCGTATGGGGCTGTCTTCAAATATCCCTTCACATTTAAAAGCTCTTCTGCTGAAAGCTCTCTATTCAAATAGACGTGAAGTTCAATGTTCTCTTTGATGACTTTGGAAAGCTTATTTGCATGTAAAAATAGCAAGGCAAAAAGCCCGATAACAAAGAGGGACATCGTGATACTAAATACTACCGTGAAATGTGGATAGCTTCCAAGTTTCTTTTTCCGCTTTCTGGGTGCTGATTTTGCCATGAAAAATTATTCAATGCAAATCTAATAAACACTATGAGGAAATATATACTTATGCAAAAAATGCTGCAAAAAAAGACAAATAATGTGAAATTATTTGTCTTTTATAATGCTGAGCTGCTTTATCAGGTTGGAGTTCCTAATTTCTTTCAGAGGAGTAACTTCTTGTTGGTTGTGTTTAATTTCATAATAGCTATCATTATAAAATAGGTACAAGTCTCGCGATTTTTTATTGTGCAATTCTAATAACTCATAAGGTCCTGATGAGAAATCGCAGAAAAGGAAAAGCTTATTATTGAAAAACTGATAATGAAATTTGTGTTCTGTGGTAGACGCAATCTGAACCTGGATATCGGAGCTCTTGTGCTCCGATGACTGAATAACATTACCTTCAGGAATCTTAAGCGTGTGTTCAGGATTGAAGTCCTCCTCATTATAATTTTCGCTAATTGTTGGCACTATAGGATTTGGGCTCAGCTCTTCTTTTTCCTTTTTACCGGTCGCCTTCTTATTTGCTTTCTCAGAAGTGCTCTTGGTTTCTTTAAGCTTTCGCTGGTTAGATTTTGTTGATTCTCGAACTACCGGCTCTGATTTAGGGTAATCTTTGGTTGTACTATCGAAAGTTGTCACTTCTTTTTGTTCTACTGCAGCTATTGGCGTTTTCTTGCTTGAATTGAATCCAATAAAAGAAAGTAGTGTGACTACGACTACAGCAGTAATTGAGGCAGCAATTTTTAAAGGTGTACTATAATACCAAGGGGATTTTATTTCAATTGCGTTTAATCTTCTTTTTAAATCCGCCTTCCTATGCTCTTTCAAAGACGTAATAATATCTTTCTGTAAACTAAGTTCATTCTGTAATAAGGGATCCTTTTGAATTCCATGCTCAAAAAACTCCTGATCAGCCTTAGATAACTTTCCTCTCAGGTAAGCTTCTATATGTTGA
>DASVUU010000215.1:0-3164 GCA_036386935.1 Cytophagaceae bacterium
ACTCCATAATGTTTCCAACCATATTTACACTAGCCATTCGCAACTTGGGCATTGATACCAACAAAGGTTCTTCCCTGCTCATTATGGCTATTGTTGGTGGTGCACTAGTGCCAGTTTTCCAGGGCATGCTTGCTGATAAAATAGGCGTGCAGGCTTCGTTTATTTTACCGGTAGTGTGCTACTTATATGTGATGTATTATGGCTTTATTGGTTCAAAAGTAAGAGCATAACATTTCTCTCTGAAATATAAAGGCGAACCCAATTACTGATGGGTTCGCCTTTATCTATTATACGCCGTTCCTATTATTGATTTTCAACCTTCATGTCTACATATAATCTAACTATAATGCTTATCGAAACTGCAAAAAGCAATAAGAAATAGATATGGGAAAAAAGGCTATAAAACACATTCGCACTTAATACAAGTATTACATATATAAGAATGCAAATTATAAAGTTGTAAATATGACTTCGACTAATAGTTTCCATGATTATTTTGCTCGTTAAGAAAACCGGAACTTGACGAAAAATGTTTCCGCAGAATATATCTGACTCCCCCTTCTATTAAAACCATTTTTTAGTTTAAAGTATTATACCATCTTTGAAACCTAATAAGAAATTAATAGTGTTAAGATAAAATATATGAGCAAGAAATTTATTCAATAAATGCAATTTTTTCTTGTTATTAATATATATTCACCCTATTTTAATTAAACATGAGGTTATATTTCATTCTAAGTTTTATTTTACTGCTTTCGGCTGATCTCGTAATGGCTCAGCAAACCTCACAGAAGATAGTCACCGAAATGCTTTCTGCCATCAATCAGGTGAAGACGTTAAAATATAAACTTAAAAAGACTGAGCGGATCGATGCCACTTTTATCAAAGGTCAACAAGACATAAAATTTACGAGGAGCCCTAAGAGGGTATATACCTATATTTATTATCCAAATAAAGGCGTTGAGGTATTGTGGAAAGAAGGAGAACATAAGAATGAGGCCTATGTAAATCCAAATGCATTCCCTTATATAAACGTGAGACTCAATCCCATGGGCTCGCATATGAGAAATAACAATCATCACACGGTAAATGAAGTCGGATTTGATTATATAGGGAGTATCGTCAATAATATTGCTAGCAAAAACGCCGCAGATTTTGCGAACATCTTTAAGTATGAAGGAGATGTAAAATTTGATGAGAGAGACTGTTATAAAATAGTCATTGACTACTATCCATTCAAATTCATCCCTTATACTGTGAAGGCTGGAGAAAATTTAACTTCCATAGCTAAGAACAATTTCGTAAGCGATTACATGATCTTAAAAGCAAATAAGAACATAGAGGACTATAACGATGTGGTGGCTGGGCAGCAAATAATGATTCCGAATGCCTATGCTAGAAAGACGGTCCTTTATATTGATAAGGCAACCTATCTTCCCATTTCTCAGGCAATGTTTGACGATAAAGGACTGTATGGGCAATATGAATATTATGATGTGATACTAAATAGCGTAATTCCAGAAGAGGAGTTCAGCTCGGACTTTTCCAAGTATGGTTTTTAACAAAACCCAGTATTGACAATGGGTTCCGTGATGCCAAATTATTTTTTTTAGAAGTATAACAATTTCAAATTTCGCATGGTTAGATTAACAAATGATAGAATATTAAACGGTTACTACCATGAAAGAAAATCAAACACTCATAAATATATTATTGGATTGCGCAATTGCTTGTGAAAATTGCGCTAATAAAAGTCAAGTTGAAAACAACCTAAAAAGTGTACAGCTTTACAGAGATTGTGTAGATCTCTGTAAGCAAGCAATACGTCTTATCAATCACAATTCTGAGATTACAGGACAATATCTTAGCCTTTGCGAAGAAATGTTCAAAATCTGCGCCCAGGAATGTGTTAAATGCAATCCTGATGCTGCAATGTACTTGCAACAATGTGCCGAAGCATGCCTAAAAACTGCCGACGCCGTGCACAACTATAGAGCACCGTCTAGAGAATTAATTGCTGCTTAAATATTTACTAGAAAAGAGAAGAAAAAAGGCCTGATTTATCAGGTCTTTTTTTTGATAAAACTTCCACGATTTCCGCCAGCGGCGTAGGCACAAAAAAAGGCTTCTACAAATTTGTAGAAGCCTAAATAAAAAATCTTAGGGGAGGGTTTAGCAGCCCCCTACCATGTCGCAAAACTTCGTCCTATTAAGGCGAATTTGCTGCATCAATTCATAGTTCTCTCTTATCAATCTATCTATATTATTATTTATATTCGTAGTTTCCATGATCTTTAGTTTATTTTTGTTTTTGTCACTTTCCATGCCCCTCTGTTTAATCAACTACTTGTATATATATTTGTTTATAATCATAGGTAATTTGTTATGAAACAGGAAATTATGATAAGAGTGAGTAATAAATCAATGATTATTTATTATAGTATATAACATGAAAGATTTAATACAATCGTTTAAGAAGGCAATCGAAGAAGGGTATTCTTTTAAGGGGGAGTCTATAATGTTGGGCGTTCCCTTGTATGATGGAAAGGTTGTAGAAAATCTTACTGTCTCCATCCCTTTGAAAACTTTTAATAGGCATGGACTAATCGCTGGGGCGACTGGTACCGGTAAGACTAAAACTTTACAAGCAATCGCAGAAGGCCTTTCAGAGGCAGGAGTGCCGGTCCTTCTAATGGATATAAAGGGAGACTTGAGTGGACTAGCTGCGAAGGGCTCTATAAATGACAGGGTTACCGAAAGGGCCCAAAAGACTGGTATCACTTTTATTCCAAAGAGCTTCCCTACAGAGCTGCTTAGTATCTCTGAAGAAAAAGGCGTAAGACTTAGGTCGACGGTTATCGAATTTGGTCCGGTACTATTTTCAAAAGTATTAGGACTGAATGACACACAGAGTGGGCTGGTTTCACTCATTTTTAAGTTTTGTGATGACAACCGTCTACCTCTTTTAGATCTAAAAGATTTTAAGAAGGTATTGCAATACATTTCAGATGAAGGAAAGGCTAAAATCGAAAAAGAATATGGCAATATTTCTACTACATCCTCGGCGACCATTTTAAGGAAAGTGATTGACCTCGAACAGCAAGGAGCCAATCTCTTTTTCGGAGAAAAATCCTTTGATGTAGAAGATCTGATCAGAAATGATA
>DASVUU010000216.1:0-8961 GCA_036386935.1 Cytophagaceae bacterium
GAACTTGAAATGAAAGCGATCTATTCCAACAAATCTATAACGGACCCTTCACTAGTCAATTCGGTTGGAAAAGGGACTTTCATCCAGACTTTCAATTATTATGTCAATCCTCAGTTAAAATTTTTCAAGGACAGCCTAGTGAGCCTTAGGAAAAAAGAAGATGATTTGGTATTGCCGGTTTCGGAGATCAAAGTGATGAAGGATAGGAAAAAATGGAGGGAGACGTTTATTCTAGATAGAGGTAATTATGATGCGCCTACTACCAAGGTATATCCTTCTAGTCTGAATGCGGTGATGCCATACCCAGCCAACTACCCGAAAAATAGATTAGGGCTGGCGAAATGGATCACATCTCCTGAAAACCCGATTGTAGCAAGGGTAGCTGTAAATCGCTATTGGCAGTTGATATTTGGTAACGGTCTAGTCGCATCTTCTTCTGACTTTGGAAATCAAGGTAATTTGCCCACAAACCCACAACTCTTAGACTGGCTCGCTGTTAAATTTATTCAATCTGGATGGGACCTAAAGGCTTTGATGAGGCTAATTGTAAACTCACAAACGTACCAACAATCGGCTAAAATTACGAAAGATAAGTTAGATGCTGACCCGCAAAATCTTTACCTAAGCAGAAGTCCAAGGTATAGATATAATTATGAAATCATTAGAGACAATGCGCTTTCAGCTAGCGGACTTTTGAATGAAAGAATAGGAGGTCCTAGTTTCAAACCCTATCAGCAACCAGGGCTTTGGGAGGAGAAAAGCAGCTCTCCTGTCAATAATTACTATGAGGAAGACGATGCCCCTGAGATATACAGACGCAGTATGTATATATTTATCAAAAGAACATCGCCACACCCTGCCTTTAATACTTTTGATGGCGCGGATAGATTCACCTGCCAAATAAAAAGGCAAAATACAAACACGCCATTACAAGCATTGACGGCTAGAAATGACCCTCAGTTTGTAGAAGCGGCAAGAGTCTTGGCTCAGAACTCTTTGTCAATGCTACCAGAAAAGGATATTCAAAAAACCATAGCATATGCGTTCAGAAAGTGCCTATCTAGAATGCCAAATACGAAAGAGACGGCAATCCTTTCTAAAGTTTATGCGAATGAGAAAGGTAAATTTATAAAAGAACCAGCTAAGGCGAAGAAGTTGATTGCAACAGGAAAGTACAAGGTAGACCCAACTTTAGACCCTATTCAATTGGCTAGTATGACCGTAGTTTGCCAGACGATCTTCAACTTGGACGAAGCCATAAGCCGGGAGTAAGTCGTTTTAAGAAATATAAAATATATCATAACCGTTTAATTTAGGTTTAAGATGGATGAAAATAAATTTATTCCAGAGGCTATAAAGCAGATTGATAGAAGGGATTTTCTCTTTAAATCCTCTTTGTCATTAGGTGGCATAGCATTATCTACTTTGCTTGGCGACTCTCTGTTTGGCAGTAGCCCAAAAAGTGTTCAATCAGTTTTGCCTTCGCCAAATTTCGCTCCTAAAGCAAAACGCATCATTTATTTGTTTCAGAACGGAGGCCCTTCCCAGATAGACATGTTTGATCACAAGCCACTGCTTGAGAAGATGTATGGTAAAGATTTGCCAGAATCTGTGCGAAAAGGTCAACGCCTTACGGGCATGACGGCTAATCAGAAAAGTTTTCCACTTGTGCATAGCTATTTCAAATTTGCTAAACATGGAAAAAGTGGCGCCGAGATTAGTGAACTGCTACCTTACACGGCTAAGATTGCTGATGATATCTGCATAGTGAAATCGATGTATACAGAGGCAATCAACCATGATCCTGCGATAACTTTTTTTCAAACAGGAAACCAAATAGCCGGCAGGCCATCGTTTGGCTCTTGGGTTAGCTATGGCCTAGGAAGCGACAACAAAGACTTGCCTGCTTTTTGTGTATTGTTATCGAAGGGAAAAGGAGGCGCGTCGCAGCCACTATACTCCCGGCTTTGGGGAAGTGGCTTCCTGCCATCCTTACACCAAGGTGTTCAATTTAGATCTGGTAAAGATCCTGTACTTTACCTCAATGACCCTGACGGCATGACGAAAAAAGACACACGTGATTTGCTAGATTATTTGAATGAATTGAATCAAGTGCATATGGGAGAAGTCGGGGATCCTGAGATAGAGACCAGAATTGCTCAATACGAAATGAGCTATAAGATGCAAACCTCTGTACCGGAAACGCTCAATATAAACGATGAACCAAAAGAGACTTTCGAGCTGTACGGTCCCGAATCAAATATTCCAGGCAGTTTCGCTGCCAATTGCATATTGGCTCGAAAGCTTGCAGAAAAAGGGGTTAAGTTCATCCAATTGTATCATCAAGGATGGGATCAACATGGCGGCTTATTTTCAGGCCTTAAGTCACAAAGCAAAGACGTAGACCAAGGTGGAGCAGCACTTGTAATGGACTTGAAACGAAGAGGCTTGCTGGACGAGACACTTGTAATTTGGGGTGGGGAGTTTGGTCGTACAAACTATTGTCAGGGCAATCTAGACAAAGACAAATTTGGAAGAGACCATCATCCCAAATGTTTCACCATGTGGTTTGCGGGTGGAGGGGTGAAACCAGGAATGACTTATGGAGAAACGGATGAATTTTCCTATAACATCGTAAAGAATCCAGTGCATGTTCACGACTTCCAAGCAACTGCCCTTCATCTTATGGGAATAGACCACGAAAAACTAACGTTTAAAAGCCAAGGACGAAGATACCGACTCACAGATGTGCATGGTCATATTGTGAAAGATATATTGGCCTAGGAAAATTTAAAATACTAATTCACGTCAAGCATAAAATAACATATGATATCAAGAAGAGAATTTGCCAAGACTGCTGCACTATCGGCCGCAGCACTAGCTATACCTAATATAAATTTCGGAAAAGGTGAAGAGGAATTAATTTTAGGCCATGGTAAATTCAAATATAAGATTGTAAAGAATTGGGGAGTTGATAACCTATTAAAAACTCCCGTCAAAGATTGTCATGAAATGGTGCAGGACAGTAAAAAACGCCTGATTTTCTGTACTACAGAGACAAAGAATAATATTATAATTATAGATAAGTCAGGAAAGTATATCAATTCGTGGGGACATGATTTTCCAGGGATCCATGGGCTGACCTTATCAAATATGAACGGTGAAGAATTTTTGTTTTTAACAGATACAGAGAAGAAAGAGGTTTACAAAACCACATTGGATGGAAAAGTTCTTTTGACGCTAAAATATCCCTATGAATCGGGTGTGTATAATGACCCTACTAAAATTCCTTTTTCTCCCACAGAGACAGCCATCGCTCCTAATGGAGATATTTATGTAGCTGACGGTTATGGATCTAGTTATATTTTAGTTTATGATGCTTCTGGCAAGTTCAAACATATTTTTGCTGGTAAGACTGCGTCTGGGGATAGCAAGCTGCTACAGGCACATGGTGTATGTGTAGACACTAGGGAGAAGGGCAATCCTAAGATTATAGCGACCTCTCGAGAGGAGTGCGGGTTTAAATATTACACTATGGATGGGAAATTGATTTCAAGCCATTACTACAAAGGCTCATTCTTTTGTAGACCTGTAATTAAGGGAGAGTTTCTCTTCTTTCCGGTCATCTGGAGCGAATTTGACGAAGCTGGCACTGGACCGGCGTGGCAATCCCAAACTGGATACTATGTGGTTTTCGACAAGAACAATAGCTTAATATCTGCGCCAGGGGTTGACAAGATCGAGCTTGAAAACGGAAAACCGAAACACATGCATCAGTCTTCAAAAGTAAAAGGCACTTTCAAACACTGCCATGATCTCTGTATTGATGACGAGGAAAATGTTTACATACCTCAATGGGCCTCGGACCAATCATTTCCGTTAAAGCTACAAAGAGTTTGATTCCCTGTCGGGAATCAAACTCTCATTCAGCCGGTTTTTGATCAGTTGGTCTACTCAGAAATTATTAGTTCACAATAAGTTTATTAAAACTTGGCCAATTTTTACAGACACTTTAAATCATGATTTCAGCCTCATCAACTCAAACCTGATAGATGCAGGTTCGATATTACCTACCTTACAAAGATGGATTTATAGGAAGGGCACCGGATATTGGGCCACTTGAAAAACGCAAGCAGGCTTTGGTAGCAGGTGCGTTAGTAAGGCCCCAGGATATTTCCAACATTGTTGTTACTTATGACAATACTGCCTTCCCTAATAAGAGTTCACTGTACCAGGCTTACCGGCAGGAAGAAAGATAGCTGCTGATACCAAATTAAAAATAGGAACTGCTACTTCGGGGGGGGACGATGACTTTGGACTATTTATTCAAGACCACAAATTTTACCAACGCGCCTAAAGGAAGTCTATCGGCCATACAGAATCCATCCAAGGGTGGTTTCGTGATTAACGGTTCTGAAGATATTATAAAAGTTGAAATGTACACTGGTCTGGAAATGTGGTATATGAAGGAGGGTCTCAAAATTCCAACACTGCAGGACTTTCACAAGGTTGGATGTAGTGTATGCTTATGGGGCAAAAAATGTATACCAAACTAAAGTAATCATACAATAAAACTGCTTAGAAGATTAAAATTAGAGGAACGTGTTTAGCACGTTCCTTATCCTATAAATAGGTTAGTGTTGAATCACAATTTTACCTTATTTAATACAAAACTTATGTGATTTTAAATAACGGTTAATGTTTTTTGTTTAATTTTATATGTCACATTTTTTTAAATTCTAATATCTCCTATTCAGCATAATGCCAAAAAACTCTAAGAGCTTGATTTAAGGGTACTAAGGGTGGCATTTGAAATTACATAAGGCCTAAACAACAACAGGATACATAACAACCAGTACCACTTTCATTTTTCTTAAGATTAACGCACTTTGAACTTACAATAGACGAAACCTGAGAAGTCCCCGACTATCTATCTCAGCTTCACATTAGAACATTCCATTTCATTTCGCCGTAAAAAAAGGAATGCGTATTAATTGTCTCATTCTAGCAATATTTTTATGTCCAAGATTATTTGCTCAAACCATAATAACAGTAAATGTCAATAGTCCCTTAAATGATGTAAGCCTTGATCCTGTAGGAATCAATATGAATTATCTTATGGATGATGATAGTTACCTGAAGCCGGCGAGAAGCACTACCAATGCCCTTTTGGCAATGGGAGTAAAGCATTTGAGGTATCCTGGTGGGGAAAAGTCAGATAATTATTTATGGTCTGTTTCACCTTGGACATCAGCAAATGCAAAATATGCAAGAACGGGAACCTGTGATTGGCCGTCTGCAGATACCAAATTTTCTTTATCCGACCGAAGTGCTCCCAAGGCAACTACGCTTGATTTCGACGAGTTTATGGTCATGGCAAAGGCAACAGGCGCCGAACCATTGATTGTCGTTCCTTACGACGCAATGTACAAGGTTGCGTGCGGTGGGATAATTCCTACGAAGGAGCAATTGCTAAGAAATGCTGAAGAATGGGTACGTTATGCAAATATTACAAAAAAGTTTGGGATTAAATACTGGATGGTAGGCAACGAGAGTTTTATGGATTCATACAATGGAATGGCCACAGCATCACAATACAGGGATGATATAATTGAGTTTTCAAAAAGAATGAAATCAGTGGATCCGACAATAAAAATAGTAGCCAATGGGGATAATGCAACATGGTGGCAAACAGTATTGCCGAATGCTGCACCATATATAGATTTCCTCGGTCTAAGTAATTATCCAGTGTGGAATTGGACAGGCGGATATGATTATTATAGGACAAATACCCCCAACCTGATGGGCGTTGTTCAAACGGCTATAAATGCAATTACAAATTACGCTCCTATAGCTGACCAAAGTCGCTTAAAAATTATTTCTACCGAGTTCAACTCTATGGATTGGTCAGGTGCGTGGCCTGATAATAATGATGTGGGTCATGCTCTTGTTGCATTTGAAATGATGGGAGAGCATCTGAAAAATCCTAAAGTTCACAGTGCCTATTTTTGGAACACCAGGTGGGTAAACAATGACACTAAGCCTTCAGATATTTATGATGCATTGACTAAAACAGGAAGCTTTAACGCAAATGGAACAGCTCTTGCTATATGGGGTAATTTCCTTGAAAATACGATGGTTTCAACCTCGGGAAGCACTAGCAACGTGAGGACTTTTGCTAGTTATAATGGAGCCACGAAAAAGTTAAATGTTTATATTATTAATAAGGAGACTTCCACAACTTCAATCAGTTTATCTCTTCAAAATTACCTCACAAACAGTACAGGCACTCGATGGGAATTTAAGGGAACAGGCCCAACGGATATTGCTCCAACTTGGAGCAAAACCGGAACGTTGAATGCTACAACATCTGTATCGCTCACACTTCCCCCAGTATCTATTACTATGTTAGAGCTTGCACCTGCAGACGCACAGGTGCCGACTTCTCCCACTTTAGTTTCTACTGGAGTGACATCAACAAGTGTAAGCTTATCTTGGTCAGGAGCCACAGACAATGTAGGAGTGACAGGATATGATTTGTATATGGGATCAAGCAAAGTTAATACTAGTGACATTACAGCGACAACATATACAGTAAGTGGATTGTCAGCAAATACAAAGTACTCGTTTACAGTTAAGGCGAAGGACGCGGCGGGGAATATTTCTGTAGCAAGCAATGTGGTCACGGTGTCTACCAGCATTATAACAGCAATAGGCAACCAGCTTTCTGAAGGAAAAAGCGAATTATTTCCAAACCCTGTAACTGATAGGGTAAATATTAGCTTTCATTCCCTGGAAGGTGTTGTAAAAATTAATATCGTCGATATGGTTTCACGAAAACATTTCGAGCAAGTTGTAAATACCGTTATCGAGGGAAAAACCTTGGAAATAAGTGTGACAGACCTGGAGGCTGGAACTTATTTTTTAAATATTAGTAACAGTGAAAAGCAGGAAGTGCATCGAATTCTGATTGTAAATTAAGGTCTCAATTTCGTCGTTTGGCACCGAGGGGATCTGCTATAATAGTCTGGACTGCTTGCCATACCACTAAGATCAAATACTAGAGGGGTGGGGCAGTGGGTCATTTATTTGTAAATTTGTAATGGCTAAAATAAATATTTCATATAAAAATCCTCTTACCTGTATCTTTATAGTGCTATCTGAAATAGGTTGACTTGGATACCCCAATAGTGTTCAGGCAAATATTCTGTTTTGTCTATTGTTGACTGGCCAACTAGAGTAAATCCTGACATTATGTAATAATCGCTAAGATTAGAATTGTCCGCCCAGGTATCCATTCTAATAAAGCCAAGCTCTTTTTCCTTACAAACCTTTCTTGCCCACCCTTTAATAACGTTTAGATATTTACCGCCCTTGTAAAGAGGATTAATAGTAATTCGATGAAGGTAGAGGGCAGGTTTGATGTTTTCTTCCTTCCAAATCAATGGATCATCGAACAATACTGAAAAAATGCACACAATATCATCCTCTTCAAGAATTTTCCAGTGGTTACCCTTGTCTATTTCTCGCAGTATACTTTTATCGTCGAAAATAGGCCATACATTATAACCCTTCTTGGTTTGATATGCTCTTGCTGAGTTGTAAAGGTTTTTAATTGAAACCAGGTCTTCAGCAACTGATCTTACTATGCTCATTAAAATTCTGGACTTGCATCAGTTTTTAATTTCTCTGCGTTAAAATAATTAAATATTTTTATATTGAGGCGGTACCAAAGATATTATCTTAGGATATCCTGGGCTTTTAATATCCATCGTCTTGGGTCAATTAGATGAGATCGCATTTAAAAAGCTGTCTTTATTTAATTAGATAAAAACAGCTATATGATTTAAGAAGAATCAATTGCGCGTATATTTGCCGATATCAATTTGAGATGTAATGGCAAAGTACCTAATTGTAATAATCCTGCTCTTTTGCAGCCGATACGCCCTAGTGGCGCAAAGTAATTCCAAATTAGATAATGGCTATCAAATAAAGAAAGCGAGAGCTGATTATGGCATCTATCACTCCTTTTCGAGCAAGTCACTCAAAAGAGAAATGCCTCTTCTAGTATTCCTGCCATCCAATTACAGCACCACTAAAAAAGAGTTTCCTGTAGTATACTTATTGCATGGGGTCAACAATCAACCTCTTACCGAAGAGGGCATTCGTCAGATACATAATCCCGACACCAAACCCTTAGAAATGGCCAATTTATTCAAGTCGTTATTGTAGCTGTTCTTGAAGGAAATTCTTTTTATATCGATTCTCCAATTGATACTAGCAACAAATTTGCAAGCTTCACAGGTATTGAAGTGCCGGCATTTATAGACAATGCCTATAGGACAATAAAAAATCGAGAAAGCCGCTTCCTGGCAGGCTTTAGTATGGGAGGGTATGGCGCAGTGAGTTTATTGTGCAGGTATCCTGAGATATTCTCAGTGGCGCTTAACAGAGCAGGGGTGATGAATCTTGCTACCGGGATCGAAGACTTGGATTGGGATGATACAGGTACGCTATCATCCATTCTAGGGACATATTGGAAAAATCGTGAAGGATATCATTTAAATGGCTGTTTTAATCTAGTCAATAAATTGAAAGACAGAAAGGATGTCGCGATAGTGGTGGAGGTGGGGAGAGAAGATTTCTTATACACTACCAATAACAAATTCCGAAGTAAATTGGAGCAGATTAATATACCATATATTTATGCTGAATATCCTGGCGGACATGTGTGGAGTTCTAATTGTTTCATGAGTATGCTGACTCATTTGCAATTTTTCAAAAAGACCATTTAACCTTTCTATAAATAGGGTAGAGGCTAGTCCTAACGGTTTAAAGATCATGAAAGTGTTGCTCGACGATTCCGAATCGATATTTAGACTTCCGAATCCGCTAAAAGGAAGGTATTTCTCTTTTTGATGGTCGGGTTCTTATCAGTGAATTGAATTTATCTTAGATAGG
>DASVUU010000217.1:0-3998 GCA_036386935.1 Cytophagaceae bacterium
TTTTAGCAATCCGCCGAGCAGACATAGGCCAACAGTTGGAGGGAATTATCTAGTAGAAGCTACAGATAGCAAAGGCTGTATCTCGCGTGACGACGTTTTTATAAATTATAAAGATACAGCCAATTTCAAGCTTCCTGCTGTGCCGGCCGTTGTTTGTGAAAATGCGAACGGATTTAATAATACCTACATTATCGAAGCTGGCGGTTCGTACCCAACATACACCTGGTCTAAAGATGGGGTGAATTTTAATCCAAGTATTCCCCCCAATAAACATAAGCCTAATTCAAGAGGAACCTATAAGGTAACTATTGCCGACATTAATGGCTGCCCAGCTTCTGATCAGGTATTTGTAAATTACTTTGTACCTACTGCTTTGAAATTAAATTCGAACCCGGCTGGCAATATTTCCTGCTGGAATAAATTGACAACCTTGACTCCGACGCCAGGTTTTAACCCTTATGTTTGGACAACAAACAACGGCGTCAATATTCCTATCAATACAGGAAGTATTACTCCAAAGCAAAGTGGTACATATTCTGTAGTTGGGACAGACCTTAATGGATGTAAATCTGGCGACCAAGCTTCAATTACTTTTGTCCCTGACTTTAATCTCGAATTGGGTGACATACGAGCAACTTGTAGTAATGTAACTTATAAAATAGATGCTACCAAGCCAAATATTGTGAGTTATGTTTGGACGACGAGTGCTGGAGTATCTGTTCCTGATAATAGAACCTCCGTGTTTGAAGTCAATAAGCCTGGCTTTTACTCTGTAAAACTTACAGATAATAATGGGTGCACTGATCAGGATACTTTAGAAGTTAAAGTGACTGATAAAATCATAGTTAATTTGGGTGCTGATAGGCCTGAATGTTTTAACAATAGAGTTCCCCTTAATGCAACTCCTAACTTTGCTAAATATGAGTGGACAAATAGTGCTGGTGTAACTAACCCTGGATTAACAACTTCACAGTTCTTCCCTACTAAAACAGGTAATTATTCTGTAAAAGTCACCGATGCTTCGGGAAATTGTACGGATGAAGACACGGTCAGTATTGTCTTTGTCCCAGACTTTGGATTTGAACTTAAGAATAATCCAAATGAAGTCATTTGCTATAATATAGGAGGATCTATTGAAAGTAAGGATCCAAAATATAATACTGGCTATCAGTGGAATTGGAGTGTGCCGTCGGGTGAGCCACAACCTGCAAATAATGTGGTAAAAATTGATCCCAAAACATCTGGAAGATATATTATAAAGATCGTAGATCCTGCCACTTTATGTGACGATAGAGATACAGTCGATATTACGTACTCCAATTTAACTTTAGGCTATAATCTTGGAGATCCAAATAAAAGAGTTTGCTTTAATATCATGGACTCTATTACTTCAACACTTCCCAAATTTAGAGATAAGTCTCAATATACCTGGGATTGGCCATTACTCCCAGCTCAATTCCCCAATTCAGATGGTAAGACTGTAGTTTTCCCTACTAAATCAGGTAAATATGCAGCCAGGATTACAGATATCTATCGGTGTACTGCCTTAGATACAGTGGACGTAAATTTTATTTCTGATTTTAATAGTAACCTTGACAAAGGCAACAAATTCGTATGCGCTGATTCTGCTTATACTTTAAACGCAGGACCAGGTTTCGATTACTACAATTGGCAAGGCGGGCCCCAAGGTCCAAATTTACCGACTTATACTCCCCCTCGTAAAGATGGAAGATATTATGTGACCGTTACTAAAGTTGGTTGTAACAAAAAGGATTCTGTTGACCTTACTTTTGTTCCCGCTATCAAGTTAAACCTGAACTTGTCTGGCGACCATTACATATGTTATGAGGATCCGGGCGTACTTACTGTATCAGAGGGCTTTGATTCTTATACTTGGTCGGGATCTACAAATACAACAAATACCTATACACCTCCAAAAGTAAATGGTGATTATATAGTTACCGTTAAATTAAAAACATGCCCTGCCAGTGATACGGCTTCTTTGACGTTTGTTCCTGACTTTAGGATTGCCCCTTGGAATCCGGGAATTGTATGCGGTGAAGATAGTATTAGCCTTTCAGGAGGCCGAACGGGTGGATTTATATTTGATTGGCAAGATGGTTCTCATGACACCATTTATTATCCAAGAGCCTCGGGCACTGTGAGGTTGGTAAAAACGGATATTTTAAGTAAATGTAAGGCGGAGCAATCTACTCTTATTGACTTTGTAACGAGACCTAAAGATTTTGACGTTCCCGATGCAAATAAGTGTCCAGAAAGGTCAATTACTATTACTGCTACAGGAAGTGAGTTTACAAGATTTGTTTGGGGAGAAAATTCTCCCAATCCGTTCACGACTCGTAATCCTGGAATATTTTACGTAGAGGGGTTTACTGCAAAAGGAAATTGTGGATTTAAAGACACTGTAACGGTGAGAAACTTCGCACTTGACACCTTAGATTTAGGCTATGATGAGACAAAACCAGTCATAGTTTGCTCTTATGATAGATTTACCTTGCACGCTGGCCCTGAGTATAAATCCTACAAATGGTTCCCGGGTGGAAGTGAAGACTCAACTTTTGTCCCGACAAGCTCTGGACCTCAACAAGTGAATGTAGTTGACAAAAATGATTGTCAGCAAACTGACCTTATGCTCTTGACAATTAACAAGGTTGACAAGCCTGACTTAGGAAAGGATACAATACTTTGTTCGAGCACTGATTATGCATTATTGATACCGCCGAACAAGTATACTTTCATAGAATGGAATGATAAAACTTCTAACACCAAGTATACGCCCAAAGGGGGAGATTCTTTGATTACAGTTAAAGTTTCGAAGAAGTTGGAAAATGTCGAGTGTTTTAATGGTGATAGTGCAATAGTAAGAGTTGCAAGACCATTTAATCTTAATATTGGTAAGGATACCATCGTTTGTTCTGGAAGCGAATTTCTGTTAGACCCGAAAAAAGATTATTACACCTATGATTGGAAATATACTTCTAAAGTAATTTTGGACGATGTAAACGATTCATTCTTGTTGGTCAGTCAAAAGAAGACGCTCAAACCTGACACTACTGGTAACTATAGATTAATAGTATCAGGAGAGTTCAATTGCAAGGATTCTGCAGGCATATTCATAGACTATTTTAAATTTACACCTCCTGTTCCGCAAACACCCTCCATTTGTATTGGAGAGACGGCGACCTTTAATGGAGGATCCAACTACAATTCTTACATTTGGAAAAATACAAGTGGTACAATTGTAGGGCGAGCCCAGTTTTTAAGTACTAAGATTGGTGGAACTTACACTCTTATTTTGGAGAAAGAAGAGTGTTTAATACATGATACAACAGAGGTTACTTTGACGACCCGCGCTTTGCCGGCTATTAGATCTCTGTTGAATGATACAAATACCATTCTTAATAAAAGATTGACGCTGTGCTATGACGTTGATAAGATTGAAAGAATTCTCGCCGTGGGGGACACTTCTTATCAATATAGATGGTCAATATTACCTGACACCAATCAATTCGTAAGTAATATCAACGTTGTGGATCTGCAATTGGGTGGAACATATCATATAAGCGTAATGGATACTACAGGCTGTAAATTTAGCGATACCGTATTGGTTGCTTTTACAGATTCTTGTTTTAGAATTCCAAATCTGTTTACTCCTAATTTTGATGAAAGGAATGACAAGTTTCAGGTGAAGGGCATACGTGCCAATACTTGGGACCTTTCAGTATTCAATAGATGGGGCGACAAGGTGTACTACGAAGAAGGGTACAATAATACCTGGGATGGGGGTAATGTGACGGATGGTATATATTATTACCTTTTAGAGAATCCTAAGGACAACAAATCCTATAAAGGTTGGCTTCAAATAATCGGTCGAAAGGATTAGGTTTATTATAATAGTTAAACAAAAAATGGAAGCAAGCTTCCATTTTTTGTTTAAAGTGGTTTTGTCATATATTTAAATTGTATTTGAAATTTCG
>DASVUU010000218.1:0-4747 GCA_036386935.1 Cytophagaceae bacterium
GTTTAGCAAGAGATATTAACACGTTAGTAGTCTTAAAAATATTGAATTATAGGTGGGCCTTCACTAAGTCTTAATATTTACTTCCCTAGCTTTCGTTGACACTTGTTTGCTAGAGACTATCATGTAATCCCAATCTATACCAATTACCGTCGCTTATTCATTGACCTAACGTTGACTATAAGATCGATAGGGCATTATAAAAAATCTTACCCGAACCCAGCGTAACATAAATTACAGTGAAACATGAGCCAAGACAATTCTTCAATTCTATCTTAAGTTTTGGTTCAGGACAGCTCCAGAAATCATACTACGCTAACGTTTATAAAACCTTAGAGGTTTATATAAGCGAATGCTTTGCCTGCGATAGCGGGCGCAGTGGAAATCCTTTTTGCGGAGTGCAGCGGAACAAAAAGATTGGAGTGAAGCACGCGGGCCGAAGGCATCGCCCACGTTGTTCAGCAGGTCGTGCCGTCTAGCGCATTACCATTGAGACAATTAAAAAAAACCGGCACCAAAAAAGAGATCTTTAGCATAACCTAGGCACTGAGAACTAGGGCACTATTGTAGGTTTTGCGAAGATAAAAACTTGTAAAATTGCTCTGGCTCAAAGGGCTCCTCTGTACAACATTCGTGTAGCCCATTTAATAAAAATTCTCTGCTAAGGTTTTTTCCAATAAACACAATTTTATTTGATCTCTCTTCCTGCCCCCACATCCCAGCAGAATCAGTCAAATATTGGTTGTTTACAGCTTGAAAAATTAACTTCTCGTCAATATTTCTAAAGCTTAAAATTCCTTTTACTCTGTATAACCTGAGAGACTTGTGATTGAGAATCGTTCGCATCCAGATATCAAACCTCAAAAGATCAAGGGCCTCAGGAAACACAAAACTGAAACATGCTATATCTGAATGAACGTTTGATTTCATCCCAGGGGCAAACAGGGCCATGGGTTTTTCCACCGAAGGAGCCGGACTAAAGTGACGTTCTGTGAGTTTCTTCGGCTTATCATCGAACTTGGTTTGAAGTAAACTTTCCTGGCTAAATGATTTCAAATTTAAAACATCAAATCCGACAACTTCTCCGAAAGAGGACTCGGCTATTTGAGCCTGACTGTTCATCCTTTTAATAATGTTCCTAACCGTATCTTTTTGATAGGCCTCAACTTTATCTATCTTGTTTATGATCACGATGTCGGCCACTGCTATCTGGCGGCAAGCCTCTTCCTGGTCTTCCATTTGCTGCTCGATAAATTGAGCATCGGCCAGGGTTACGATTGCATCTAGCCGAAACATGCTGCGAATTTTAGCATCTGACAAGAAACTCATCGCAACGGGAGCGGGATCTGCAATGCCGGTAGTTTCCACTATAAGATGGTCTATCTGCTTTTTGGAATTTAGTAGTTTGAGAAGGACATTTATCAATTCATCATTTAATTCACAGCAAATACAGCCGCTCGACAGCTCAAAAATTCCATCCTCCACTCCTATCACCAGATCACTGTCGATATTTATTTCCCCAAACTCATTTTCTATAATAGCCAGCTTTTTCCTTGGGTTTTTTTTAATCAGACTATTTAGAAGTGTGGTCTTTCCTGAGCCAAGGAATCCCGTAAGGATCGTGACGGGTATGCGTTCTTTATTCATTTTTTTTAAAGTCTATCGCTCTCTTTCATTAGATCAATTTCCTTCAATCTATAAAAGTTTAGCGGGGATACCGCCAATGGCATCTGCTGCATAGATACTGCAAAAGTAGCCCATAATCAAGAGGTGTGACTGATGTCGCGCTCCTAAGTGTCACCTTTTGACTCTAATAGAATATTGATGTGTTTGCCAGCTAATTGATGCACCTGTCGAAGAGGAGTGTATTTTTTTATTAAAGGTGCAGCGATCTTGTAAAATTCACGTATGGTATTATTTAAATAATTAATAGTAAATTTTCTTTATATTAGCTGCGTAAGCCGCTTAACAAACTTCTAATAAGACTGACCATGCCACCAAAACTTTTTTCCGTCCAGCCTCGCCTTTCTAAGCACCGAAGGGCCTTTCAAATACTAAATAGTAAAACGCATACTGCGGCGCGGCAAAGCTATCATCTTATGTTAGGTTTGGTACTTGCAGTGATTTCAGCTTTTCTACCATCTATTGTGGTAGCCCAGACCTTTAAGTCGGTACCGCTCGATTGCGGCGGCTGGTTTAGCGGCTTTGCCCAGGCCGACAATGGCCGCCTCTACGGCTACGGCGACGTCTACGGGGCCTGGCGAAGTGACGATGGCGGCTCCAACTGGAGCTATCTGAACTGGAGCATCCCCGGTGGCGACGTGGGAGGTACAGCCATGGCTGTGCAAAAGGACAACGCAGACGTGGTGTACTACACTGGCAACATGCTAAGCAAGTCGACCAATGGAGGTGCAAGTTGGACTACGCTCCTTGATTTAGGCGATGAGCCTCCGCGCTTCCGTGGTGCCTCTCCAATCATGATCCGGTCGAACAACCCCAGGGAGATCTGGTTCGCCGGCCCCCGCAGGGGAATGACGGGCTGGCTTTGGAAATCACCCGACGGCGGGACTACATGGGCAAAGGCAGGAGGTAGCAATTTCGACACAAATAGGGCACGGACACTGCACAACGTCTCTGCCTTCGCCAACCAGATTTGGGTTGGCACTGACAATGGCCTTTACGTCTCAACCGATGGTGGTGGCAATTTCAGCCTCGTGGGAGGCTCTGGCCGACTAAGTGAAGTAGGTATGATTTCTCGGTTCACCTCTGGTACCTTCTCCGGTGTCGGCCTCGTCACCCGCAGCAACAACAATGGTGGAGGCATTTCACGCATTACAGCTACCGATTATAACAACGCAGCCACCTACTCTGTCACCGATGCGGCGACCTCAGCCCTCTACTTCGGCTACCCTACCGGTCTACAGATATTCTCAGATGGATCTTCCAGCGCATGGAATACGGGCGGTGATAGACATGGTTTTAGCCCAGCTGGCAACGGAGGCCAGACTTTCACTGTGCGTGGCACCACGCTCAACACTAGCGTAGTCCCCGTCTG
Source organism: Cytophagaceae bacterium (assembly GCA_036386935.1). Classification (GTDB taxonomy): domain Bacteria; phylum Bacteroidota; class Bacteroidia; order Cytophagales; family Cytophagaceae; genus DASVUU01. Next base: position 3,053 of record DASVUU010000218.1, read on the forward strand.
GACAACAGCTGCTCAGATGGCTGCTCAAAATAAGCCTGATTATGGCACAGACCAGGTCATTGAAGCCGTGGGTAATCCCAATAAATGGATGATCACAGGTGGTTTTGCGCCGATGTACAGCCTGGACAAGGGACTTTCATGGCAATACTTTCCAAACGGAAGCGGTCTGGCTGGAGTGAAAACCTATCGGGCAGCTGTCAGCAGCCATGATCCGAACCGAATCTACATTCCCTCTTCTGATATCGGCTCAGCCATAGTAACCGACGGCGGAGCCAGCGGTAAGGTAAGTCTTAGTTCAATGAAGTCGCTCAACAGCCTCCATGGTGCCCACCATATAATGGAGGGGCCCAACACCCAAAACCTTGTACTGGCGGGTGTAAACCAAGGTGGCGGTGCCAACATTATATTGAAGACCTCCGATGGCGGAGTAAATTGGAGTACTCTAAACCTAGCAAGCAGCGGTCTCCCTACCTCAACTGAGGGGATCACGAAATCGGTAATGTCGCTTACCAATGCAAACGACTTTTTGGTGGTTTTGGCTGAAAACGGCAGTCCCGCCCAACGGGTATACAGAACCACCAATGGTGGGAGCAACTTTAGCAACGTTTCTGGCTTACCTGACAACTCACCTACCGGCTTTCGCTACGGCCCGCAAAACTGCTTTCTCGAGCGTGATGCTACCCAGGCAAACGTGCGCTACTTTGTCGCCCGTGGCCAGGGATTCTACAAGTCTACTAATAGTGGTGCGAATTGGTCACTGGCTACCCATCCATTTAGCTTAGCCGTTTGGGTCTGGGGACTACTAGCGGATCCGGTACGGTCCAACAACCTCTGGGCTGCAGGTGACTATGCCGGCGTAAAGGTTTCCCGCGATGGTGGAGTAACATGGAACAGCACATCTAAATATTTCAATGCCCGCTATGTTTCATCTTGTGATGGGAAAATTGCGATTTTTGGTATGGCCGATGGCGACACTCAGCCCCGTCTCTATTACTCCAATGATGATGGGGTGAATTGGTATGCACAAACTAGTTCCACCAATAATTTCCACTCCGTACAGGGTATCACTGTAGACCGAAACGGCAAGATTTGGGTAAGTTGGAACTCGTGCACAGTCGTAGCCCCTACTACTGGCGCATTGGATACACAAGCACCCACCGCGCCAACCTTAAGTTCAACAGGTAAAACATCCACTACCGTTGCTCTATCATGGACCGGTGCAACCGACTACGTTGGGGTAACAGGATATGACGTTTACAGAGGTACAACTTTAATGGGCTCAACTACCTCTACAACTTATACTGCAATTGGCTTGACAGCTAACACTGCCTATTCATTTACTGTCAAGGCAAAAGATGCCGCTGGAAATGTTTCAATCGCAAGTAACGCAGTGCCGGTCACCACCGATTTGACTACCTCTTTAAATAGTGGGTCGTTTAATAATCAGGTAACGGTATTCCCCAATCCTAGCAACGGACCTTTAACCGTAGGCATCAATAATGAAGAAGTCGGAGAATATACTGTTGCTATCTTTAACATCAATGGCAATAAAGTACAAAGTGAAGTCTTCTCGAAAAAGTCTTATAAAGAAGAAAAAACTTTGGATACCAGCGAGCTCCCAATTGGGGTATACTACATAAAAGTATATAACGAAAACTTTGAAGCTATACACAAGTTTGTAAAATATTGATGAGG
>DASVUU010000219.1:0-5836 GCA_036386935.1 Cytophagaceae bacterium
GACAGGTTAAGGATTTTAAAACCTACCGCATCGTTTGATCTGAACTTATCAGCAGACCACGACAGATTAGAGGCTGACCCTTTACACCTTACGAATATACTAGATAATCTGATTGACAATGCAATCAAGTATTCGCCCGACGGGCCACTTTTGAATATCAGGACTTTTAATACAAGGGGCATAGTACATATAAGCATCCAAGACAGCGGAATTGGAATCGAGCGAGAGCATCATAAAAAGATATTTAATAACTTCTATAGGATTCCCACCGGAAATCTACAGTCGGTAAAAGGATTTGGACTTGGTCTGCATTATGTAAAATTGATGACTCGGGCTCACAAGGGAGATATTAAACTTGTAAGTCAAGTAGGAGTAGGCTCTGAATTTATTATTTCTTTCCCTTATTTGATATGATGAAAGCAAAAATACTGCTTGCTGAAGATGATGCAAGCATTGGATATATCCTCAAAGAAAATCTTGATTTGAACGGTTACCAAGTGGTTCTCGCAACTGATGGTAAAGAGGGTCTTTTTGAATTCAACAAGCATTCATTCGACCTTTGCATTCTTGATATCATGCTTCCGAAATTAGACGGATTTTCACTGGCAGAAAAAATACGGGAAACTAATACGCATGTCCCAATATTGTTTCTGACAGCAAGGTCATTGGCAGAAGATAAATTGAGAGGATTTAAGCTTGGCGGCGATGATTACATTACTAAGCCATTTAACTTCGAGGAGTTGCTTTCGAGGGTCGAGGTTTTCGTTAAAAGATGCACAATTTCTTTAAAAGAACAGACGACATTCTGCATAGGCAAAGTGTTGTTTGACTATGATGGTTTGTGTTTATCTTGCAAGGGACATACTTTTAATTTGACTCAAAAAGAAGCCGACATTCTTAAAATATTCTGTGACCACCCCAATATCATCATCAAAAGGGATGTAATCTTAAATAGGGTTTGGGGTGACAACGATTATTTTATTGGGCGAAGCCTGGATGTCTTTATTGTTAAGTTGAGAAAGTATTTGGCAGCTGAACCGTCTATAGAAATTCAGAATATACATGGAGTGGGGTTTAGGTTGGTGTGTCACCTATAAAGGATTTCCAGCCTAACGCCTATAAACTTTCCGTGATGCAAGTTTCTATTGAAGTTTTATGTAATTGAATAAACTATTAAGCCTCATCATTCCAAAATTAGCTTTTGGATTCTGGTTTCTCCTTGTTCATCTATTATTTCTACTTTATAAAACCCTTTTGGCAAATGTTCTACATTTACTACCTGCGATGAATCTTCAATGCTCCTCTCTATCAGTGGCTGTCCATGACAGTTAGAAATAATCATTTTATATTTCTTTGACTCACTTATCCGTAGTAAGGAAAAGTGGCTTGTTGCAGGGTTTGGATAAATAGCCAACCCGACCTGATCCAGATTATCTGGTTTTTTGCCAATACTTAAGATTGTGCTGTCAACTTCACACCTTGAAAAGTTTGAAAAATATCCTAAACTAAAGGTTAAACCTTCGGCTTCTGTGACCCCTAAATGAAAATATCCCTCGCCATCGTAACCATTGGAGATTTGAATAGGTGCGGCTACTGGGAAGTCGACAATGTTATAAGATTTACATGCCACAGAATACCCTTCACCTGCAGGTGTAGTCGTAACTTCCGTAAAATCTCTCCGAGACAAAAATGTATGGTTTGGAACTCCATTAACCAGAAAACTATCGAGTATTTTAGTTTTGGCGACAATAATTAAAGAAAAGCCCTTTTTAGTTGATCTAACGACGCTTACTGCATCAGATCCTAAACAGTTTAATGGAGGCACAAGCGCACCGCCTAGCTCGCCCCATGGTGTCCCGGTAATCTGAAATACATAAATTGGTCTATTGCTCTTAATGTAGGAGCTTTTTGACATCGCTGGCTGTAAGTAATTGGTAGTTACCCCAGAATTTAAAGCATTTAATGTCATGGCTATATTGCCGCCGTCGAAGATAGAAATATTAGTGTTTGGCTGAGTTGTCAAAATAAAGATTCTCCCTCGTTCGCCATATTCAAAGTCCGGTCTAGTAGCGACAATATATTCAGTGCCAATTGAAGTCACAGGTACTAGTTGGTCCCCCGCCATATCAATTCCTGAGGCCCAGGGGTTCTCGGGCTGCATGGAGTCTTCAAGTAAAGTAACTGCGATAGGCTTGTTGGAAGAAACCAGGCTCCCGCATAAATGATTGGCAGCTAATAAAGAAGAGGCGCGCAGCGAGTAGGTTTCACCTTTATCAAGGATGATTGTAAACGGTATGTTGGCACGATGGCCAATAGCATCCCTTGTTGGTGTAATGGTGACTTTCGTCTGATTTTCAGTTGCGACAAGATCGGCGGAGGAGTATGAGCTATCATTAGCCCAGGTATTATACTGATTTTGAAAAGGAAGCATAAAATTAGTTCCTAAAGCATTTGCTCCCTTTAAAGTGAACACCTCTATATTTAGAGGATCTATGTCCGATTCTTTTCTACCGAGCTCAAAGTAGGCCGATACTAAAGCTGACGCCTTGATTAATAAGCCCTTTCCCAAAAATAGAATCCGATACATTTTTATTTAATGAACCTAGGCCTAGAGGTGGGGAGAGAGCATAATCATCGCCTCCAAAGTAGCTACTTAAGTCAATACGTTTGAATCCACTTGCAGGAATAATCCAAGTGAGCCCTTCTGTTGGTAGCCCTCCGATAGGATTTGCTGGGGTCGTCAAGATAACGGTCACAGGATTCGTTTGACTTATATTGGTTAACACTAAATCCGCATTTCCATTTCCATGGGTCCCGACAAAAGGGACGGCAAACCAAAAAGTGGTATCTATTTGTCCGTAGGAAATTGTTCTGATGGCTATAATACAAAAAAAGAAAATTTTGGCGGTTAGGAGAGTTCTATTTAGGCCTGGTCGCAGTCTTAAAGTCATAAGTGAGTTTTTGAAAATTTAAAAAAAGTATTTTTGCCCTTGGTGGAAATCTACCCAATGCTGTTAGGTAAAGCGCATCTGTCATTTTTCCTGACCGCCCGGAATGGGAACAAATTTAAAGTGATTGGTTTGGGCAAGCAATAGAAATGGTTGTAAGATGAGTGCAGTAAAAAAGTTTAGGTTAGTCTTTTTCATATAAATGCTCAAAAAGGATACTACGCAAGTTAGACAACAAGGGTGATATTTACCTTCTATTGCCTCAGATAGGTATTAAGAAGCTGCAAGGGCAAGCGACAAAGAGTCTGCTAGCTCACTTAAACCGTCGACCTGCTTGCCCAGGTAATGAGCTTAACTAAAAATTGATTAGTAGGTTAGGTAAGCAATCGGCAGGAGCTTTAATCTAAATTTACAAATATAAAATATGGTCTATTGTAATCTATTATTGATGTTGATATTATCGATGTGTTCTCATTCTAGCACGACTCAACAGTCTCATCAATTTGAAACAAAAAATGTAATTGTGATCGTTATTGATGGGCCAAGATATAGTGAAACTTGGGGAGACACATTACATAGGTACATTCCTCATTTCGCAAATGATTTGGCACCGCATGGTGTTGTATTTACAAACTTCCACAATGACGGGTACACCTACACGACCTCGGGCCATACAGCGATTTGCACTGGTACCCAGGAGCAACTCGACAATCGAACGGGGAAGGATCTTCCAAGTTATCCATCCTTTTTACAATACTATTTAAAAAAGAATGGATGCCCTTCTTCAAAAGGTTGGGTTATTACATCTAAGGATAAGCTTGCCATTCTTGCTGATTGCAGAGACCGCGAATGGCATCAAAAGTATAATCCAAATACAGATTGTGGGAATAATGGATTGGGTACCGGTTACAGAGATGATAGTATTACATTTAAAAGGGTAATACGGGTATTGGCAAAAGAAAAGCCCTCAGTCATGTTAGTGAATCTGAAAGAGCCCGACTATTCTGGTCACGCGGGTGATTGGCCAAATTATTTGAAGGGGCTAAAGAATTCGGATAGTCTGGTTTGGGAAGTCTGGAAGTTTCTTCAGGCCGACCCATTTTATAAGGAATCAACGACTTTGTTTGTCACGAACGACCATGGAAGACATTTGGATCATGTCAAGGATGGCTTTGTCTCCCATGGTGACGATTGTGAAGGTTGCAGGCACATTAGCCTTTTCGCCGCAGGCCCTGACTTTAAGAAAAATGTTTTAGAAAATAAATACTATGAGCAGACCTCCATCACAGCTACAATTTCTATGTTATTGAATCTGAATATGAAATATGTGAAAGGCAAGCCTATGATGTCGGTTTTGAAATAAAATGACTAGTTAAACCAATAATTGGCTCTCTTTGTCAATTTGAAATCAACCATATCTTTATTTTAAATCTATTGAGCATTTTTTTCTTTGCAAATGATTTACAAGGCGGACCGATATTCGTTAGACAATAATATCATTGTTTAATAATTTTTTGAAAACTTCTTTTCCCTGATGATGTAAATATATTCAAAATATACACTCCAGACGGATATTCCGAAATATCAACCTTTTTGCTTTCGCCTTTTTCTAAAGAAAAAGAAGCTTCCTTTCCTACAATATCATTCAAGGTAAAGTCGACGTCTTCCCCAAATGTATTTTGTACCGTTATTACATCGTTGGATGGGACTGGGAAAACCAGCACTGAAGCTTCGTTTAACTTTGAAGAAATGCTTGTCGCTTCTGGATAATAAAAATCCTCGTAAACAGTTTTAAATTTACCCTTGGAATTGTGATTATCAGCTTCTTCAATTCTTTCAAGCAGGTCTCCCTCAGTATTATACTTATTTGTCAGGTAGGAGTATGCTTCAAGGGTCCATGTGCTGTCACGATAAAATTCCGTTCCATATCCTGCATAATTACCGTAACTGTCTAGGTAGTTTGTAGATCTTGAGATCGGGATCCATATTCCATTTTCAAACACATCATAATTGAAAATGGTCTTGGAAGCCCCATCTATAGATGTGAACCTTATCGTTGGGGACCAAACATCATTGAGGATGCGCTCTTCTATTACGGTGAAATCGTTCGACTTATAAGATATGTTAGTCCTGGTGGAAGCTTTCCAATCGGAACCATTCCAGACTTGTGTCGAAAAGGATGTCATTTGCGCCTCTTCATAATTATGCCAAACCACTTCTGCTCTTCTTTCGCTTGGAATCCAGGCATTTCCTTGGCGAGTATAATTTGTAATTGTTATAGGGGCAACATCAGTTCCCACATAAGCGAATGTTTCTCTAACGTAATACTCTGAGCTAGGCGTTTCTCGAGTACTCTCAATGCTTCGCCCCAAATTGTCATAGGTCGTTTTATACCTCGATTCGCTGTCAAGAATCCAACTGTTCGAACTCCTAAGCCACCCAAAGGATTGGTCCAATATTGGATTCCCCTGACTATCATATTCAGAAGAAAATTTCGTATCATTTACCCAACCTTTGCTTTGACTGTCCCACCTTTGTGATACACGAGTTAACATTTGCCCACTCTGGTTATACGTAAACAAATTCCTATCGCTGCTATCTCCACGGTAATTAAGAATTTCTTCCTCCAATGGATTGCCAGCGTCGTTATATGTACTTTTTAGCGTGTTTGTCAATTCCCAATCATTTTTATCCTCTGACCATTGATAATATTTTGCTAATTGTGGACGCCCAGCATTTTGTGAGGCAGTTCTTAGACTGCTTGACGAACTAACGGCTATTTTAGGAGCAAAACTAGCCTTCATCTTTTCCAAAAAGGCAGAATGTTGTGCAGACACGTATTGAGGTAGATAAGACGATATAACGTATACAAGTACTTTAAAAATTCG
>DASVUU010000220.1:0-7415 GCA_036386935.1 Cytophagaceae bacterium
TTTATTCCTTAACGAGCCTTCGCACCGTCTCTCCTGCCGCGGTCTTTATTTTTATAATGTATAGACCTGCTTCAAAATTTTCTAATTAAATAACTTGACTGTCAACCACGCCGGTTTCCACGGACTTCTTTTTGGGCGGGATTTGGATAAAGCTATACCCCGTCCTCGTTACTTAGACTGTTAAACAGGTATTTCTAGATTTACATTCTGCCTATATAAAATGAAATACTTCAAAAATTAAATTTCATATCTTTGAAAAAAATAGCTCCTAAAATCTCCTATATGAAACAAATATCCTCTCAGCTTCTTGTAAATAGCCTAAATGTCCTTGGAGAAGGTCCCCTTTGGCATCGGCACAGAGGTACATTTATGTGGGTTGACATTGAGGCAAAAAAAATCTTTGAATTTAATCTAGTCTCTCAATATTTAAAATCATGGGACATTGGACATCGAGTATCCTTGATTGTAGAGACCCAAAATGCTGATGAAGTCGTTTTAGCAGTCCAAGGCGGTACATTGCTATATAACCTTTCCACCTCTCAAGCTACTCCGCTAGTTGATATAGAAAAAAATAATGAGTTTAACAGAACCAACGATGGCTCAATTGACCCTCTAGGTAGACTGTGGATCGGCACCATGGCGCTAGACTGTAAGCCAGGTGCGGGCTCCTTGTATTGTATTTCTAAAGAAGGAACACCTGTACAAGGAATAAAGGAAACAACCATATCTAACGGTATGGTGTGGACAAAGGATAGGAAAACCCTTTATTATATTGACAGTGCGACGTATACAGTCAAAGAATATCAATTTGAAATCGCTACAGGTCAAATCACCTATCTGAAGGACGTCATAAAAGTTCCCGAGTCGCTCGGAATGCCAGACGGGATGTGCCAGGATACAGATGGCATGTTGTGGATTGGAGTATGGGGAGGAAATGGTGTATATTGTTATAATCCTTTGAACGGTCAGTTGATAGCAAAAGTCGATGTACCGGCTCCGCAGATTACATCATGCACCTTTGGTGGACTCAATAATGATCAATTATTTATTACAACAGCCCGCACCGGCTTGAGCGACGAAGACCTAAAGAAATACCCTATGAGCGGAGGGGTATTCATAGCAAATACAGGCGCGACCGGAGAAGCAAGATTTTGGCTAATTTAATATTACTACTTAACTTTTTCAAAAGCACTCTTATAGTCCTTTGGGACCATGCCAACTTGTTTTTTAAAATGGCGGTAGAAGTTTGTTCTATTTTCAAACCCACTCATAAAGCCGATTTCTGAAACTGAAAAATTATCTTCTATCAGCAATTTACATGCAAAGTTGATCCTTATTTCTGTCACATAGTCTGAAAAAGTTTTGGATGTATGAGTCTTGAAATACCTAGAAAACGCGGATGTACTCATATGCAATTCATCGGCAATCTGCTTCACATAGATTTCCTGGGTATAGTTTAGCATGATATAATCAAAGACCTTATTTATTCGATCTGCATGGTGATTACTTTTCCCAACAAACGGGACATTCAGTATAGTACTTACATCCTCCCCTGTTGACAATATTTCTAAGATTTCTAAAAGAGACAAAATTTTCTTCGTCGAATCCAGAGCCTCCATCCGCTCCAGCTTGTCTACAATCAGTTTCTTCGTATTCCCTTCTATTGTCAAGGCAAGGGAAGCCTCTTTCAGTATTTTTTTTACTTTTTTAAATTCAGGAAGTTCAATGAATTGTCCACCCCAAACGGAGGGATCGAAATGGATAAAAATGCAGCTCGCTTGATTTTTGAAATTTTGCTCATAGTAAATTTCATCATTTCTAAACAAATGAGGAACGTCAGCCCCAATTAAGGTCAAATCTCCCTCATCAAAAGACAGTACTTTATTTCCTATAAACTTCGTGCCCTTACTTTTTATAATATAGACTAACTCAAATTCCTTATGGAAATGCCACGGTTTTTCGAAGTAGTCACAGTCATATTTGGAATAATAAAAAGAAGTATCTTTTGCGTAAGGCAGTTTGAATAATTGTGGTCTCATGTCACTTTTTTAACATCATAAAGATAATAAAAATCTACCGCTGTCAAAAAAGTATACAAATTGAACGAATTATTGTACTTATTCCAGTTTTAACTAGAATATATTTGTATATGACTCTACTATAGTAATTAATTATCTTTTTAGACACAACCAACTACCTCATGAATAAGTCACTTTTTAACTGGTTCCTTTTATTTCTATGTAACCTTATGTGGGCGATGCAATTTACTTGCATCAAGCTGGTTCAGGACCAGGTAGGACCTATATTCACTGTATGGGGGCCGATGCTTTTAGCAACCATTCTTTTAATTCCTTTTTTGAAAAAAGACCCCAAGCAACGTAAGAAATTAACGTGGGCAGACCTAAAAACTTTTATCTCTCTTGCCTTATTAGGAGCATTTCCAGCCCAGGTTATCATCACATGGGGAACACAATTATCGTTGGCAAGTAATGCTTCTATCATTACCTTATCTCTGCCCGTTATCACGGCCGTATTTGCTTTTATAATCCTAAAAGAGAAAATGAACTTAGCACGTTGGATCAGCTTTGTCATTGCAATCATAGGCGTTTCCCTCTGCGCGCTTGGTGACTTCTCAAAGTTGGATTTCGGATCTAGCTACGCTTGGGGTAACCTACTTATTTTCATAGCCATCTTAGGCAACGCCTATTACAATACAATCTGTAAAAAGATCTCAAACGACTATTCTGAAATAGAAATGCTATTCTATTCATACGTTACCTTAATTGTAATATTAACACCATTTGTGCTCTTCCTGGAAATGCCTTCATTTGAAAATATTCCATCCTATACCCCTCAGACATGGGTAGGACTAGCCTTACTAACGGTATTTCACAACTTTCTTTCGATGATACTATTCTTCAAAGCATTAAAAGTACTAGATGTGACCCAAGCCGGCCTTTCCAATTACCTAATCACATTCTTAGGGCTACCCATTGCAGCCATCTTCCTGGGTGAAAAGCTTACAGGACTAGCCATTATTGGGGGTATTCTTGTCTTCGTCGGAACTTTGATTACTACCATTTGGGAACATAAAATCAATAAAAAATCAACCATAGACCCAGTACATTTATAAAAAATAATTATATGGCACAAAAACATGACCTTACAGGTGTTATTCCCATTATTCCAACACCATTCACTCCAGACGAAGAAATCGATGAGCAGGCCCTAAGAAACCTAGTCGAGTTTGCGATATCTACTGGTATCAAAGCCGCCTGCTTACCTGCGTATGCGAGTGAATTCTACAAGTTATCCGACGACGAAAAATTACAAGTAGTAAAAATAGCGGTCGATCAGTCAAAAGGACGTATGCAGATTGTTGCTCAGTCCAACAGCCCTTCGCTGAAGATCGCCATCAAACTTGCCAAGGCAAATGTGGCAGCTGGAGCAGATGTGATATCTCTTGCAGTCCCCCGTATATTCAGCCTTCCAGAGGTTTCTATAAAGCAATACCTTTCTGAATTCTTTAGCGCCATCCCGGAAACACCAGTACTCATACAAGATTTCAACCCAGGTGGATCATCTATAAGTGTTGCACTCATCAACGAGCTAAGGTTAAAACATTCCAACTTCAAATACCTAAAATTAGAAGAACCCCTTTGTGCCCCTAAGTTCGAAGATATCATCAAGACTACTGAAGGAACCGTTGGAGTACTAGAAGGATGGGGAGGACTATACTTGCTAGAGCTAGTATCTGTAGGCATAGCGGGCGTGATGCCGGGACTTGCAGTGGCTGATATCCTCCAAAAGATCTTTACACTTCGCAAAAGCGGCGAGAATACGAAGGCATTTGAATTATTCGAAAGGGTGATGCCACAGATATTCTTCTCACTGCAGAATATGGAGCTCTTTCACTATGCAGAGAAGGAGTTACTCATCGCGCGAGGCGTATTGAAGAATAGCATCGCTAGAAAGGCAGCTTATATACCAGATGCCTCGTCTGTCGCTTATATCAAAGAATTAAATCAAAGAATTTTACTCCTAGTGGAGGATCTTAAAAAGTATTAATAAGTAACAGCGAAGAAATATTTTACAGGCTGATTATGGCGTGCCCCTCGCGAAAAGCGGGGTTGGGCTATTCGCTCCGAGTCCTCGTTCCCGACGAAAAGATCGGGAACTGTGGGCTCTCCACTTCTATCCCTCACGCAGCTCGTGGTAGATATCAATCCAAATTATTTTAAATTTTAAACTCAAAATTGAAAACATGAATTTTGACAACCAAATAGCAGTCGTTACAGGCGCAGCATCAGGGATAGGTTTGTCTATCGCCAAAAAATTACTTAATCTTGGAGCTAAGGTGGCGATCTTAGACCTAAACAAAGAGGCTGCAGAACGAGCTTATGTAGGTTTCGAGCAAGAAGTTACCATTATCTCACTGGATATTACTGATCAAGAAGCTGTAAAAGCTGCGATGAAAAAAATAGTAGACAAATGGGAAAGGATAGATATATTAGTGAATAGTGCCGGGATCACGGGTATAACCAACCTAAAAAGCCACGAAGTAAGCAGTGAAAATTTGCAAAAAGTGATGCAGATAAATTTCATGGCAAGCTTCTATACTGCCCATTCAGTATTGCCCTATATGCTTAAACAAAATTATGGACGCATTTTACATATCGCGTCGGTGGCAGGTAAAGAAGGCAATGCAGGGATGTTGGCCTACTCAGCTTCAAAAGCTGCAGTCATTGGGATGACCAAGGTGCAAGGAAAAGAATATGCAGAAACTGGAATAACGGTTAATGCCCTCGCCCCTGCTGTTATCAGGACCCCTTTAGTAGACGCAATGCCAGATACCCAGGTCAAGTATATGACTGATAAGATTCCAATGAAAAGATGTGGAACTTTAGAAGAAGCAGCTAATTTAGTAGCCTTTATAGTGTCAAAAGAGAACAGTTTTACTACCGCCTTCACCTATGACTTAACAGGTGGTAGAGCGACATACTAAACAAAATTATAATACGATGAAGCTTTTATATTTTTTAGAAAACAACATATTAACCCTTGGCATCTCTACTCCTAAAGGAGTGATAAAGATGGAGGATTATTCTCATTCGAACCTTTCGAATGCCGACGTAAAAGAGATACAGAAAAAGGTAAAGGAGTATAACGGAGAATATTTGGAGGAGGCCAATCTAAGGATTGCTAGCTCCTCTCCTCGCCCTTCAAAGATTATTTGTATAGGATTGAATTACAGAAAACATGCCATTGAGAGTAACATGGCAATACCTACAATACCTGTGGTATTTACGAAATATAATAATACCCTCATAAATTATGGAGACAACGTATCACTCGGAAAGGTAGGCGAACAATTCGACTATGAGGTGGAATTAGGAGTGGTAATTGGGGAAAAATGTAAAAATGTTTCAAAAGAGAATGCTTTGGACTATGTATTAGGTTACGTCGTTTCAAATGACATGTCTTGCCGAGACTTACAATTCAGATCCTCTCAATGGCTGATGGGTAAAAGTCTTGATACTTTCCTTCCTCTTGGAAAATACACCGTAACCAAAGATGAGGTTGGAGATCCACAAAAGTTAAAGTTGACATGTACGCTCAATGGTGAAGAAAGGCAAAATTCCAACACTGAGGACATGATATTTACAGTAGCTGAAATCATTGAAGACCTATCTCTCCACATGACCCTTGAGCCTGGAGACCTTATTCTCACTGGAACCCCAGCAGGTGTCATCTTGGGGCTGCCAGAAAAAAATTGGTTAAAACCAGGCGACGTAGTAACCGTTGAAATTGAAAAATTAGGAAAGACGACTAATACTATGGTTGCTTAGTAAAAAATGGAGGAATTGACAATTCCTCCATTTTTTAACTTTCTTATATTCAGGTTTTTTTCACAATAATTTTTACTTGCTTAATACTTCACAAAACCTTTGATAAATTGAGAAGGAAATATTCTTTGTTAGAGCACAAGATATCTCACTTTTCCAAATCATACGTCTCTGCTAACTCTACTTGCTCAGCTTAAGGAAGTTTGAGGATTTTTATAGCAAAACAATACTTTTAGGTTATTTCACAAAACTCCTACACCTAAGAGCCTAATTTATAGACGTAATTCTCAAACAACACCATGATTACACAGATCCGGCTAGTCACAATTATTAATATTATTATATATTTTCCAAACATTTTCATATATATCAATAACTTGGCAATTGACGTAACTATTTAATACCAAACGCGATTAGAAACCTAACCATTAAAAATTAACCCTGACACAGAGGTTGGTGAAGCACATTGTAAGGAGCAAACTCAGTAGGATTCTAAAACTCCCAAATACATATTTGATGTAAATAAATGAATACCCGCCTAAAAAAATACACAGCCTGCATCTGGCTCTTAGCACTCGGTACAAATTTATCGTATTCCCAAACCTACCCTCCACAAAAACAATTGGCGGTTGATGCAATGCCTTCAGTAAGCAAACCAGCTTATTTAAAACCTATGGTCGACCCGGTTTTCAATACAACCATTGTGCGGATTAGTGACCGGTCTGTTTTCAATTCCAAACATGCTGGCCTAGATTATTTCCACCATTATGCAAAGAATCAGCCATGGAACAGCGACGGGACTTTCATTAAACTTCATGGTTGGCCATCAGCTATATTAGATGGAAATACCTTTGAATACATTAAGTACATAACCCCACCCGGTGGGCATACAACATGGGCTAATACACAACCCAATATCATCTACGGGGCAGGCAATGATAACAAGCTAAGGATGCTCGATATAAGCACTAACACCGCCACTGAGATTGCCACGTTTTCTGACTTTACACATGTGAGTTATGGAAGTTGGGAAAGCAATATGTCCAATGATGACAGGTTTATAGCATTGCAATGCTCTAGTGCGACCCAGAAGGCGATACTGGTATATGATGTTTTGAACAAAAAGGAGGTGGCTAGAATGAATGCACCTGTATGGCCTAATAATGTCGGCATGTCCCAGAGCGGAAAATATGTCTTAGTGCAGTGGGATGTCGCGGGTACGGCACAATACCAAGGTATATGGGCATACAATACAAGTGGTTTGAGCCCCGTAAGAAATGTAAACCCAAGTAAGGGAGGTCACTACGACTATGGATACGACACTCAAAACAACGAAGTTGTGGTGGGCAATACCATAACGGATAGAGGATTGGCAATGACAAGAATAGATAACGGAGCAAAAACAGAACTCCTAAGCGACGCGCAAATGTCGTGGTATATACATGTATCGTGCAGAAATGTAAAACGGCCAGGTTGGGCTTATCTAACCGAGTTTGCAGACGTCAACACACAAAAATCTAAACCCAATTTTCAGAAAATTTTTGCTGTTAAGCTAGACCCCTTGGCGAC
>DASVUU010000221.1:0-1895 GCA_036386935.1 Cytophagaceae bacterium
CTCGATATTTATAAAAAAATGTACCCCAACGCGAATGATTTTGTGATTGTAAACGTAGGCCGAATAATGACCTTTGTGATAGTAATTTTGGGAATAATTTGGGTAATATTTATAAAGTCCGTATCGGGGGAGCTTTTTATGTATTTACAAGGGGTTACTGCCTATATCGCTCCACCGATTGTGGCGTTATTTATCATAGGATTGTGCTGGCCTCGTGCCAATGAAATTGGTGCAGTAGCTGCGATTATTTCCGGGTTTGTTTTTGGAAGTTTCCGATTTATGACGGAGATTATAATCAGAAAAAGCCACATTACCTCAGGATTTTTTTACGAGATAGGTAGCATTAACTTCTTGCACTTTTCAGCCTTCCTGTTTTTAGCATGCGCGATCATCATGGTAATTGTAAGTTTATCAACTGAAAAGCCTAGTGAAGATAAGATACACGGACTTACTTTTAAGTATGCCAAAGTAGGTGGCGGCGAACTCGCAAAAGTTATGGAAGCGAATAAGACCATGACGAGAGGTAATCTGATCGCTAGTGTAATATTCGTATTTATTGTGATATTCCTATACCTCGCTTTCCAAGGTTTGCTATTCTAACCACACCCAATTTCTTTTAAATTATTTTTCGATGGGCGAGGGCTGGCTAACGGCTTTTTTAATAAAATAAATCAATCCAACTACCGAAATAATGAGCAAGGCGACGAAGCCAACTTCCCCTGAGGTGTGCTTCTCCGGCGAAGTTACAAGCTCCTTAAAATAGGTTGCTTTCATTCCTATATAGACAAATAATAATGTCCTGGGTAACATCCCTACCAATCCACCCAATAGGTAGTTTGGCATCCTTGCCTTCAAATAAGATAGCAATGCATTCATAATGGCAAATGGCAGCACCGGAGATAATCTAGCAAATGAAATGACCTGAAACTCTTTTTTCTTTAAGTTAAGGATTACAGATTTTACCTTAGGAACTTCTCCAAGGCTGTCAAACAACTTACCGTGATCTATAAACCAAGCGATGTAGTAGCCAATATAGGAGGCCAGTAAATAAGCGGGGATCATATATATGAGTCCTGTCCACCCAAGGAAATACCCCGTGATCAATGAAATAAGGGTGGTATGGGTAAGGGAAAGTGCCATAGTTAATGAGGCAGCGAGATAAAATACTACCCAATACACTATTGTCATTGAGTGAAACACAGCCTCGTGTTTCACTAAAGAGTAAATCAGTATTGAACTTGCAAGAAATGGAAGTACAAAAAGGACCAGTAAAAAGATCAGTGAATATTTATTGTTTTTTAAAAGTGCTATACTGCTCATTTTTAATCTCCTCTATTTGTGCGTCTCGTGATAGAACCTTGACCAGTGAAGAAGGTTTATTGACTAATAAATTTGCCAGGCGCTTGGTCACAAGTTCATTCTATTTCTAAAACTAATTTAAACTATTGAAAATAATATTTTCTCCAAATGGTTTTAGGCTTAACTTTACATAGGCAGTGCTCATGCCTTCAGACATTATTAGATCTATAGAATATGAAATTCGGAACTAAGGCAATACATGCTGGCCAAGAGCCAGACGAAACAACTGGTGCAGTAATGACACCAATCTATCAAACCTCTACCTATGCTCAGTCATCCCCAGGCAAGCATAAGGGTTATGAATACTCAAGAACGCACAACCCAACAAGGACTGCTCTGCAAAACAATTTAGCTGCCTTAGAGAATGGTAAATTCGGACTATGCTTTGCCTCTGGAATGGCAGCCATAGATGGTATTCTTAAGTTATTAAAACCTGGAGATGAGGTAATTTCTACCAATGACCTTTATGGAGGATCGTATAGGATCTTTACCAAAATATTTGCCAACTACGGAATAAGGTTTCATTTCTTCTCTAT
>DASVUU010000222.1:0-2423 GCA_036386935.1 Cytophagaceae bacterium
TTCAAACATATTGCTGCAAGTTTATTTAGCTTACCGTTTGCAATAGTGATGACATTCCTTGAGCTATTCGTTGCCATCTTGCAGGCATATGTCTTTACGTTATTGTCAGCCATGTATATAGGCTCTGCAGTGGAAGAGCATGCCGATCATGGCCATGAGCCTGACTACGATCACGGACATTAAAATCATCAATTCAGGAAGCTGAATAAAAAAGTCTTTTTGTTTAACTTAATATATTTTAAAACTATGTTTAATTCTTTATTTCTTGTTGAATTAGGTTACGCTTTCTTAGGAGCAGGTATCGGAGCTGGAATAGCCGTTCTTGGTGCTGGTCTTGGTATAGGAAAGATAGGTGGAAGTGCAGTAGAGTCTATTGCAAGACAACCATCTGAGAGTGGAAAAATTCAAACTGCAATGATTATTGCTGCTGCCTTGATAGAAGGTGTAGCTTTATTTGCTGTTGTGGTTTGTCTACTTATTGCTTTCAAAAGCTAATAATCATTTTAAGTTTGGAACTAGCCAATAGGGCTAGTTCTGAATTTTTTATTACAAGAGTTAAGACAGAAAGAGTAAACAATCAATAAGCATAAAATACAATTATGGAATTAATCACTCCCGGTATAGGACTAATTTTCTGGCAGACAGTAACCTTTTTACTTGTGCTCTTTCTTCTGGGCAAATTTGCATGGAAACCAATAATGGCCTCATTGTCGGAAAGAGAAGATACAATAGAACAAGCATTAGGAGCTGCAGCGAAAGCAAAGGAAGAAATGATGTTGCTTCAGGCGGAAAATGAAAACCTTCTTAGACAAGCGAGACTAGAAAAAGATAAAATAATAAAAGAGGCACAAGCTGTAGCTGTCAACATTATAAATGACGCTAAAGAGAAGGCAACTTCAGAAGGAAACAGATTGATTGAGGGAGCGAGAATGGCAATAAATACTGAGAAACAGGCTGCAATGGCTGATGTGAAAAACCAGGCAGCTGCATTGTCAATTCAGATTGCAGAAAGAATATTAAAAAGAGAATTGTCATCGGAAAATTCTCAAAAAGCACTCGTTTCGGAGTACATAAAAGAAGCGAACCTAAACTAAGATTTCATGCACGAATCAAGAGCTGCTTCCCGATACGCAAAGTCGTTGATTGACTTTGCTAAAGAAAAGAACATTTTGGATGAGGTAAACAATGATATGCTCCTCGTTCTCCAAATTGGTAAAGAAAACAATGAGTTTATTCGTGTGATGAATAACCCAATTGTTCCAAATGATAAGAAGCAGACAATTCTAACATCCTTGTTTAAAGGTCGAGTAAATCCAATAACCTTAAAGATGTTTGAACTGCTGGCGATAAAAAACAGAGAGTCTCAACTATACGATATAGCTATCGCGTTTACAGAGCAATATAAACAGTTGAAAGGGATCATTACTGCTGAAGTGATAACTACCTTTCCACTTTCTGAGGATCTGAGAAATCAATTTATACAAATAGTGGCTGGACAAAACAACGCACCAGTTCATCTTATCGAAAAAGTTGATCAAAACCTTCTTGGGGGCTATGTACTAAAAGTAGGTGACAGGCAAATAGACCAGTCAATTAGGAATAAAATACAACGGTTAAAGACACAATTTCAAGATAATTCTTTTATATCTAAATATTAATTATGGTAGAGGTAAGGCCAGATGAGGTTTCTGCAATTCTAAGAGAGCAGTTATCTAATTTCAGAACAGAATCAGAACTAGAAGAAGTAGGAACTGTACTACAAGTAGGAGATGGGGTAGCTCGAATTTACGGACTATCTAAAGCACAGTCAGGAGAGTTGATCGAGTTTTCAAATGGATTGAAGGCACTTGTGCTTAATCTTGAAGAAGACAACGTAGGAGCTGTAATGCTTGGAGATTACAGCGATGTAAAGGAAGGCGACACAGTGAAAAGAACTAGAGAAATTGCCTCTGTGAAGGTAGGAGAGGGACTTCTAGGTCGTGTTGTAGATACACTAGGTAATCCAATTGATGGAAAGGGTCCTATTGCAGGGTCACTTTACGAAATGCCTTTGGAGAGAAAAGCTCCAGGAGTAATTTATAGACAACCGGTAAATGAGCCTTTACAAACTGGAATTATAGCAATCGATGCAATGATTCCGATCGGACGGGGACAAAGAGAGCTTATTATTGGTGACAGACAAACAGGTAAAACTGCTGTTGCAATCGATACAATTATAAATCAAAGAGAATTCTTTGAAAAAGGTCAGCCTGTATTTTGTATCTATGTAGCTATAGGACAAAAAGCAAGTACAGTTGCTCAGATCGTTAATGCCCTTGAAAAAGGTAAGGCCATGGAATATACTGTTGTTGTTGCAGCATCTGCTTCTGACCCTGCTCCAATGCAGTTCTTTGCGCCGTTCACAGGAGCTGCTATTGGCGAAT
>DASVUU010000223.1:0-9289 GCA_036386935.1 Cytophagaceae bacterium
ATTTGTTGAATTACTTGGGCCTGCATTGTTTAAGGCGACAACATCTACATCAATAAGTATAAATCCTTGTGTTTTTAATGATTCCATTTTATTAATAATTTAGTGTGAGTTAATTTTCTTCGTTTTCTTCAGCTTCAGGAATTCCTTCGATAATTAGATTGAGCTCATGGAGCTTTTGGTAAATAGCCATAAGCAATAAATCTCTTGTGTCTTTCCAATAGGTTCCATCAGGAGATAGGTAGAAGACGTAATCTTCAATTGTAAGAAGGGCGTTAGTGCTTTTCGCCTCATAATTTTCTTTGATGAGCTTAATTAAATAGGATCTAAATCCAGTGCTACTTTTCAAAATGTTCAATCCTACTATGGCTTTTTTTATTTGGTCATCACTTTTATCTCTCAAGATGAAATCCGATAACTCTTTAATCTTCAGAATTGTATATTTGTCCATTTTCAATAAATTAATGCAATAGATTTCTACGATGTTAAAACTAAATTTATTTTGGCGGCTCCATCGGCATAAAGTGCCTAGAATAGGCTTATCTTTTAATAATTTCTCAAGTATAGGATTGTACCAAACTTTATAATTATCTTTTTTTAGACGCTCAGTATTATTGTACCATTCCTGGTTCATTACATCAAATTGTGCATTCTTAAACTTTGAATATTTGTAGTGTTGATTTATAAACCAATTCCATTCTTTTGAGTAGTTGTTTTTGCAATAGGCATAAAAATAAAATAGACGGTTCGAAAATGTATATAATGCAATATCAGGGCTGGCGCCAAAATTTGTGAAATGGTACATATTTAATTGTACATGTTCTAATACTGATTCACTAGAAGCATTGACAATTAGCTTCAGATTTGAAATGCATATATCCGCATAATCAAATAACGCATTTGCCACAATGCCAAAATTTGATTTTAAAGTGCCTTTGCCTAATCCAGACGCAATGTTTCGTAGATTTTCCTTTACATTATTTTTAATCAGGAATGCAGTTAAGTCATAATTATTACTTTGAAGGAGAGCAATTTTGTCGCCTACAAAACAAACGCCTAAAGGGATAAAAAAGGCTCTAATCAGCGCATCTTTAGATAGGTATATGCCTCCATCAAAAGCACTATGAAAGTTTATAAATGCACCAGATGCCGACATCATATGATTGCTTCTTCCTGCACCAAATAATTTAGTTTCTATTCCTAATATTCTACAAGATCCATACTTAGAATCTAAATGGGTTCCATCAAGTAGAGACTTATAATATTTTATAGTTTCTGAAATTTTTTTATTCGAATCAAACGCCGGCTGTGTTATAGAAGAATTTAAGAAATATGTATGCAACTTAGCTTCCCATTGATTGACATAAATATGAGTTGCATATTCGATTAAATCTAGAGTTGTTTTTCGGGGAAATACTTCTTGTAAATAGTTGATAACTATGGCGCCTACGTCTATAAAGGGATCGCCTGTTTGGACTAAATTAATTTCCTCTAATTCTTTTTCCATGCTATAGTCAATTTAAAGCCCCAAACCCAATACCAGTGCTATTCCCCAAGCCCACGTTCCATGCAAACTGTATTTGCTCTTGCGTTCCTTTAATAATGACAGGGCATACAGAGCCCTTGCTGTGAATACCATAGTAGGAAGTTCCCTTTATCTGAGGATTAGGATAGGTCTTATCAAAGTCCACCAGTACATCATCTGCGCTGAGCCCTGCTTTAAGTAATTTCTTTTTTAAAGTATCCGTCATAAAGGCGGATGCTTCAGGATCGCTGTGATAATAGAACTTTATTCTTTCTTCCTGGCGACGCTTTATAAATACAGGGCTCGCTACCGAAAACCTGTGCACGTTATCGAATAGGGGGGGTTCTTTAATACTAATTTCTTTCACCTCCATTCCATCAAACAGTTTGGGGTCTTTCTGTACACCTTCAATGATCTTTTTTACCATCCAGGTTTCGTGACAACTAATGAACCAGGTGGACCCGTTGTCAAAATATAGACCCTTGTCTTTTACCCTGCCGTTGGAGAGCCAGGAGAAGCTATACAAAGAGATGTCATCATGGGCTTCATTTTTTCCAATCCACTTATGCAGCGCTCCTGTAAGCATCTGTTGATATTGAAATGAAACGCTGGCGTTGTTTTTACTCAGTGATAAATAAATTCTCATATCTTCCTTTATTATTTCAAATGTCTAAAATCATTTTCTCGATTTGCGAGAAATGTAGAATTGGCTTTATTTTATTTTTTGTTCCTTTGCGGTTAAGTTTTGGGTACCAGTTAGAGAGCTATACTGCTGCACCCGCATATTGAGATATTCTATGAGTCCGACAGGGCTCTCCACAGTGACTTCCCCTGGGAGACCTAGTATGAATCTTCCTATCCCCTTGAAGTTCCTTACCTCGTCTTTGTATTGGTATGGAAAAGATGGATCCTTGGTTGGTGAAATACTATATGCAGACTTTGGATATTCCTCCTCTAATAAATGCTTTGCTCTTGCACTGATGCGCAGACAAACGTGTATGGACTCAGGGCCCGTAAAGCCAAAGAGATCCATCGAAGTATAGTAACCTACATCCGGACGGCCTGTCTGCTGCGTCTCGGTCTCAACGGACGTCATACGGTGTACTTTGAAAACCCGTACAGCTTCCTTTTGCCGGTCAAACGCAGTTAATTGACCGTTATCTAAATTAATTGACATTGGAAAAACAACACGATCGCGCCTATCCTCCGGACTGTCTGCAGATTGATATTGATAAATTCTTATCCACTGTTTTTCTTTAATTGCCTCGTTAAGTTTACTTATGACTCTTCCAAACATTCTTTGCTTCAATTCGACCGCCGAAGGCACAAGGGAACTGCTAAGTTGAATTTTTTTAAGTAGGCTTGTCTTACTTGGATTGCTGTTCGGGAGACTACTTAAGCACTGCTGCAACAATGCTGTCTCGTGTTCTTCATAGAAAGGGGGCTTTGTTGATCCTTCAAAAATGAAATACCTCCCTTGGAAATCTTTCTCTACACAATAGCCTATCTCTTCAAGTAAGCTTAGATACTTATATATTGTGGAGGGGCTTGCTTCAAGCGCTGATGTCAGTTCTATAATTGTTTTCCTTTCCCCTCCTGCCAATAAGGTGATTAATTTAAATACTCTAAGTATTTTTTGTTGTTCGACCATAAAAATTGCTTTTAAAAAATGACACTCAAAAAAATTGCTAATAATGTTATCTACTCATTACGATTATAATAAACTGGATAACAACGTATTTAAAGCCAGCAAGGTTATATTTAAACGAGACCTATTGGTACAGAATTCACTTAAAGGCGTTCTAAAAGTTTCAAATACCAGGAAGGAATCAGGGTCAACCTATGTACGAGTATATTCTTAGGGCTGAAAAATAGCTTCTAATTCGAAAGTATCAGCCTTAAATATCCACGCAATTTATTCTTTACCAAACCCCAATATTTTTGTCAACCGTTAAAACCTGTATAGTTCGACCATCTTATGCTCGTATAACATTTCCATTTAAGCTTGGAAGACCGACGACAGCGGAACCATCAGGTGAATTGGTATCATGACTTAGTTAGAAATATGCCTTTCATGGCGTGGAACACCTCGCGATTTGATATTAATCCCCGCCATTTTCAGTATTTACCAATAAAAATAACTGTTTACATTTGCTTTTAAACAATTCTGATTCACCCTATACAGGTTTTTAAACCGATCCTAATAGATAATTTGATACTATGACGCTTTCGAACTTACTCAAATACGCTGTAAAAAGGGAACTCGGAGCAGTTAACTTTGAACTTAAGACATTTAAATATGGCTTTTTAATAAATACCTCCCAAGAGCTAAAAAGTAAGTTTGAAGTTCTAGAACTTCGCGAGGAAGAGCTCAGAACACAACTAAGACTTCTTGAAGCTTAACAATTCCTCTTTACGGTGGCATTTATTATTCCTCATTACAAAAGCCTATCATTACAGAAATATATGGGCTAACACGATAGTCACCTTAGTGCTAAAAGACAACTAACGGGAAAGACAAATTCTTATTTCCAATCTATTTTGACATCTCTAAATTCTACTGGAAGTCGTGAGGATTGATCATCGGACTTATAATCAAAACGTATGAGCTTCAGAAATTTCACATCTGGTAAAACCTTCGTTAATTCGGCTGATGCCTTAACTGGTACTTCGGTGGTAATTTTTGCCCAATAGCTGCCCGTGCCAATTCGAATGTTATCACTACCAGTGTTATACTCGGTTCCTTCAAGATCTACGCCTTTAACATCCATTAAAGTTACTTCCTTATTTGCAGCATGGTTGGTGAGTAATACCTCGAATCTAATAGTCTGGCTTTTTATATTACCAAATGCCTTTACAAGTCGAATCTCAGTTTTATCGAGGTTTTGAGTTAGGATTGGCTCGTTTATCGCCAAAGCAGCTTTAAGTGAAGCATTTTCTTTTTTCACTTCATCACATGAGGGTGAGCTTTGTGAGAAACCTAATAAAGGCGTCGAGAATAATAGGGTAAGTAAAAGAAATCTATTGTATTTCATTCTATTGTTTATTTAACGTTTGAATTTCTTTGATACTGTTTTCGAAATAAATTGAGTCAGACTCATTCTTAGATTTAGCTAACTTATCCTTAAAATCGTCAAGTACAATCTGATAAAATTTCTTTTTTATTTCACCATCGTTGCCTGGTGCTAACGCCTTATAATAAACCATATCGCCATTTTTGGACGAAAATAGAGGATTCTTTTCGGTAAAATCATTCAACCCTAATGCATCTACTTCTAGTCCTATAAAGGTATCGTCATCCTTTTTAAATATCTGTCCCTTGATTTTTTTGCCGCTGAGTTTGAGTAGCTGGTTTTCTATTTGAAATCCAAGGGTATCATTTTCCATTCTGATATTTACGATGTCAAAATCTGACTTCCTCTTCGATGCCTTGGGCTTATAGGAAAAGTCTATTACATTAATTTGGCTTATTTCTGCCTCACCTTTTAGCCGTTTGTCGGATTCATCAACAAAGAAGTTTAGGGTTACGGGTAGGAGTTCGTAATATTTTCTCGCGGTGTGCCTCTCTGGTGTCCGGTAGAACATGCTCATCCCTCTAAACTCTGAGGCCAGTTTAACTTCATCAGGGTAGAGAATTTGATATTTGCCTGTAAAATCCTTCTCTGTCTTTTTGCAAGAGCAAAGGAGGACGATTATTATACATAAAGAGGTGAATCGTAACATGCGGCAATATTATCAAACTTAACGCCCATATTCAAACACGTCGAAGAAATATTCTTTTGTATAGGCTTTAATAGGCTTTTGGACGACAATATTTCGTTACTGCAAAAGTTATTGGATGCCAGGACATCCCCTTAGGGCCGAAAGAATTCCTTCTCAGAGTTTTCTAATATTTAACAAAAGGCAATAAAATTTCGACAGAGTGGTGGATGCTTTGCGGGAAGGATGTGATTTAAGAGTCAATCTAAAATTGAAGACTGCCTCGAGCCCACAAAATTAAATCGACAGAGTTATTTTACGAATTTTCTATTCGTATTAAGCGGCCATAGCTGGCTCAATTGTCACTTTTCCTATTCATACTATTAATCCTTGGAATGGAGGCTTTAGGTTTGCAGTGAGGAGTAAGATTGCCTATTTCGTAAATATGCTAAGTCTTAAGGCTATTCCTCTTAGTGTACTAAAGGAAAACACCAATGGAAGTACTATTGGTTGAGTCCTGAATCTTTTAATGAGCTACCCTTTAAATTATTCTCCCTTGCCAGCGCCTTACATTCCGTTCATTATTTTCAAAGATTGAGACAACCTTGATTAAATAAATCTAGTACTGAATATTTGAAAGTCAGCTTGCCTCCAAAATTCCAACAGCAAAGAATTCAAAAATTTTACATTTTAAAAGCTATAAATGGCTTCAATCAAAATCCGGCGCCGCCATATAAGGTATCTAATACTGGCTTTTCTTTTTGGCACAATCCAGTTGTATAGAAGCCTTGACCATGAGGCCATCCCCGTGGTTCCTGGTGCATATTCCTCTATAAATTTTGTTGTAAACAAAAGTAGCGGACTGATATCTAGCAGTGGAGAGGTGGAAGAAGAAACTTTTGAAAGCCATGGGTCAGAAGAGCTAATAGGCAGTAACAATACTTCCAAGTCAGGATCCTTTTCCCTCCAAACTTTTTCGCCAACAATTTCTCCATGCACACCTCAAAACAGTCATATTTCGAATGATGCTGCACATGCAGGACTTACGTCAATAGACGTGGGTGGCAGCCAGTCTTCTGGAACAGCTGATTTCACGCCTATTCAAGAAAATAAAAAGAATGCACCTTTGTCAAACTTTACTAAACCATATAGTATTGGCAATAAGTTTTCGTCCGTAGGTCTGTCATTTGGGGGTGAGGAAGTTTTGGGTGTGCCCCCTCCCCCTCCTGTGCCTGACGAGACGCCGTTAGATTCCATTAGTTTTTTGATTCTTCTAATCGGGCTAGGAATTGGGTCTTACACAATCCAAAAGTCAAAAGTCGATAAGTGCCCCGCAAAAAATACTCGTTAAATTAACGTTATGCCATTGTGATTTAATTAATAAACAATATCTCCTTTGTTTAATCCCTCCCATCTATCTAGGACTAGCTGTCGATCTAATTGCTGACTACTTTTCCGTCAACAATAAAAAGTAAATCTAAACGATATCGAATACTTTTTGCTCAATTAATTGGGGAATAAGGCCCTTTTTATTCTCTTAATACTTATTTCCGACCAAAGCAGACTTTAGCTACCCGAGAATACTGCTGCTTGGGGGGGCAGCTGATCTATAGATGCAAAGCGAATCAATAGTAAATTTCTTTGATGACCTTCATAAAATGCATTAATGTTAACCTTTAAAATCCAGCTTGCAGACATGGACATTTTCATAAGTGATGCAAACGGACAAATAGTGTCTCAAGAAAGTTTTGATACCTATACAGGTACCTAGATGAAAATAGCAAATGATCTTTCAGTCGGTTGTTAAAGTATTGCCAGGTAATTTGATCTAGGCGAAAACTTCTTACGTCCTTCAACTTGATATTTTTTTGAGTTGTATTTGAAGACCAATCAGATAGCAATAGGTTACACATTGTTCTGTTTATTTTTTAGTCGAAAAGTTCAACAAAATTTGTGTTATCAGCAACCCCATTGCTGAATTTGTGGTTAATATCCCCAGCTTCCCAAAGAGAGCTAGCCAGCTATATTACCTTTTATGAAAAAGCAACACCTTTGTTTAATTGGATATTTCCAAATCATTATGCTTTTATTGGCCCATCTGGAGGTCAAAGCGGCATGTACATCAATCACAACTCAACCGGTTTCTAGAACGATATGCCCAGGTGTCAATACTACATTTGCCATAGTCACAGCAGGAGGGTCAACTACTTATCAATGGCAATGCAGTAAAGATGGAGGGACAACATGGACAAATTTAACGAACGTTTTGCCTTATTCTGCAGTCACTACAGCGACTATGACTATTACAGGTACCCCGGCAGTGATGAACGGGTATAAGTTTAGATGTAGTTTAAATGGTTCCTGTGGATTTTCTAGCGCTGTTTCTCTCACCGTAAGTGCAAGCACGGTGCAAGTCCCTATTGCAAACTTTGTGGCGCACTACCCATTTAACGGGAATGCCAACGATGAAAGCGGTAGCTTAAACGCAGGTACTTTACAAGGTGTACCAACGCTAACTACCGATAGGTTTGGGATTGCGAATAAGGCCTATGCCTTCAATGGTACTTCCCAATATGTAACTACAGCAACCTCTTTCGTAAACCCTGGAGATTTCACGATATCAATATGGTTCAAAACTGCCTCGACAACTGGAGGTAAATTAATTGGATTTGGAAGTTCGCAAACAGCTTCTAGTGGGGCTTACGACAGGCACATTTACATGACTGCTACAGGAACACTGATATTTGGTGTAGGTTATGGCTACACCACCACAACTTCCTCCTATAACGACGGAAACTGGCATCAGGCTACGGGAACTGTATCAAGTGTGAATGGTTCTAAGCTCTATGTAGATGGGGAGCTTGTTGGAAGTTTTACTTCTACAGCAGGTCAAAGTTATACGGGATGGTGGAGAATAGGGTATGACAATTTAAACAGTTGGAGTTCTGCGGGTAATTTTTACTTTCAGGGATCTTTGGATGATGTATATATTTATTCTTCTGAGTTGTCTTCTACGCAAGTTTCTACCTTGTACAGTGGAGCAAATGGTGCCTCAAACAATGGTCCAGTATGTACCGGAGGAAGCGTAACACTTTCAGCACCAACATTGGCAAGTGCTACCTATGCTTGGTCTGGTCCTAATAGTTATTCATCTTCATTACAAAATAATACGATGAGTAGTTTCGCTGCAGCAGCCTACGGGACCTATACCCTTACCACTACACAATCGGGATGTACGTATGCCTCTTATACAGTGATAAAAACGGCCACGATAGGCAGTAATGTGGTATCCTCAGCGCAATCGATCTGTACAGGTACATCACCTGCGACCCTTACTGGATTAACACCCACAGGGACAAATGGGACCTACACCTATCAATGGCAAAGCAGCACTGCGTCTTCGAGCTCGGGGTTTTTGGATATCAATGGGGCGACGTCTGCCACTTATTTACCAGGTCCTATGACCCAAAGCGCATGGTTTAGAAGGAATGTTATTTCCAACGGTTGTATAAACTCCAGCGCTGCAGTTAAGGTGACAGTATACAGCGCAGCACAGGGCACATCTTCCCTTTATGGAGATAATGTATGGAATATTTACGGCTATTCAGACAATAATTTTAGCACTTATGCAGGTTACTACACGGAGTCTGCGCTGACCTTCAATACGACTGACCGTTGGGACGTAGTCTTAGGCCCTTCTTATTATTCATCGTATGCAGGCTGTGCTTTAGGTGTGGATCAATTTTCTTTGTCGGCAAAAAGAACAAACTTCACACCGGGTACCTATCAGATAGATATAGCGCACGACGACGACGCATGGGTTTATATAAATGGGACGATGGTCGCCTATGAGACAGGAGCGGCGACTCTTACCAATGCTTGGACTGGTACCCTAAATGCTTCTACACAAATTGAAATAAGGTTGAAGGAAGGATATGGCGGCGCATACTTACGTCCGACCTTTACTTCAAAGACAGCAGCCACGGGTGTTACAGCGGGTACTTTAAGTGGTACTGCCACTATTTGCAGCGGGTCTACAGCGGCATTGACTGGTACTCTAGGAGCGAG